>NZ_DJSX01000097.1:0-34415 GCF_002439135.1 Pseudomonas sp. UBA6323
CGACATCCCAACCGAATTGCTTGACGACCATAGAGCGTTGGAAACACCTGATCCCCTCCCGAACTCAGTAGGGAAACGACGCATCGCCGATGGTAGTGTGGTGCTTCACCATGTGAGAGTAGGTCATCGTCAAGCTCCTGTACGAAACCCCAGCTCGCGAAAGCGGTCTGGGGTATCTTCTTTCGGGCGCAGAAAACTGAGCGGCAGAACGCGTTCCTGCAATCGCGCGGGGCGCTGCGTGCAACGCCAATAATGCGGTCACTGCGGTGCGCAGGGCGCAGGGCGGCACCTGCAGGGTATCGGCACCCTCCGTAAGCTTCGCGAACAGCGCTCGCTCCTACAGGCGAAACAGCGTCTTAGGATTTAACTATCTGCACCTCATGGTCGTCTTGCTGTGATGAGTCACAGGCCTTATCAATGCGCGATTGCGTTTCGAATGATCTCGATTGATAACGACTGATCCTCGCGATCCCATCAGACGTGGCGAGCACCAAGGCATTCTCCTATGCGTCAATCGAGTCGAATTACCTTCCGTTCCACCTTTCGCATCAAGATCAGCGATCGAGATAGCGACACCCTGATCGGTTATGCCGGCGACGTTTCCGAGTGCGGGATGAAACTGCTGACCGATACCCCGGTAGAGCCGGGAAGCGAGCTGAAGCTGCGTGTGCGTATGCGTGACCGGCAGGGGGAGATGCGCCAGGTGGACGTGGATATGACTTGTCAGTGGTCGCTGGAGAATATCCGAACAGGCTTTTTTGAGGCTGGGCTCGCTCTGCTGGGGGATTCGGCCGAGTACGTCCGGCTGATCGAAGGGATGCGTAAGGTGCGTAAGGAGAAAGCTTAGGCGGGGCCAAAGCCGGTGACGCGGAGGGGAGAACGATTTGCTGCTGTAAGGCTAGCGCGGCGCGGTGGATGCGAGAACGCATCCACCTATGCAATCTTGATCAGCCCAGGGTGCCGAGGATATTCACACCTACTCGGTCAGGGATCTCGTTCTGCGACAGCACATGCAACCCTGGACTGAAGACCCGGGCGTAGCGGGCCAGCAACGGGCGTAGCTGCGGCATCACGGTCAGGATCGGTGGGTGGCCGTCCTTGCGCAGTTTCTCCTTCACCACAGGCATGGTGTTCTGCAACTGGTTGAGCAGGCTCGGTTCTACCGGGATGTTATCCAGACTCACCGGGCCGGCCTGCTGGGCGATGGCCAGGGCGTTGAGCAGGGTATTTTCCAGCGCATTCTCGAGGATGAACACCGACAGCTCCTGACGCTCGCCGGCGATCATGCTGACGATGCTGCGCCGTAGCGCATAGCGCACGTCAGATGCCAGCAGCACCGGGTCCTTGGTCGACTCGCTGGCTTCCAGCAATGTGGTAGCGATGGTGACGATATCCTTGAGCGGCACCTGCTCCTGCAGCAGTTGGCGGTAGACGCGGTGCTGCTGGGTATAACTGAGCTGGTTCTTCAGACTCTCGGCCAGCTTCGGCGCCTGAACCTGCAGGCGCTGCATCAGGTGGTCGACATCATCGTGCTTGAACACGTCCGGCAGGTGCTCGCGGATCACCTTGTTCAGGTGCGTGGCGATGACGCTGGCACAGTCGATCACTTGGTAGCCGAGATTCAGTGCCCGTGCCTTGTCCTCCGGCTGAATCCACACCACCTGCATGCGGTAGGCTGGGTCGACGCCGAGGATGCCGTCGATCTCGCCATAGAGCTCCGGTGAGGGAATGGCCATCATACGGTCGGCGTGCAGCTCGGCACCGTCGATCTTCTCGCCATTGATCTGGATGCTGTACTGCGAGGCCTTTAGACGAAGGCTGTCGCGGATATGCACTTCCGGCAGAAGGAAACCCAGGCTTTCCGAAAGCGTCTGGCGTACGCCACGCACGCGCTGGGTCAGCGGCGCGCCGGCGGCTTCGTTGACCAGGCCGACCAATTTGTAGCCCAGCGACACGGACAGACGCTCCACCAGCGGGATGTCTTCCCATACCATATTCTGCGCGCGTTCCTGGTCCATCGCCTTGCCCAGGGCTTCCACTTGCTCCAGGCTCGCTGCTTCTTTCGGCGGGCCGTTGCGCGCCACCATCCAGGCGACGAAAGCCACCAGCGCGGCGAAGCTGATGAAGGCCAGGTGCGGCATGCCTGGCACCAGAGCCAGGACGAAGAGGATGCCGGCGACGGTGTAGAGCAGTGCCGGTTGGGCCAGCAACTGGCGGTGTACCTGATCGGTAATCTCCGAGGATTCGTTGATCCGCGTGACGATGATAGCTGCCGCGGTGGACAGCAGCAGCGCCGGAATCTGCGCGACCAGGCCATCACCGATGGTGAGCAGGGCGTACTGCTGGAAGGCCTGACCCGCCCCCAGGTCGTAGACGAACAGGCCGATGGCGAAGCCGCCGAACAGGTTGATCAACAGGATCAGGATGCCGGCGATGGCATCGCCACGGACGAACTTCGAGGCACCGTCCATGGCACCGTAGAAGTCGGCTTCCTTGGCCACTTCGGCGCGGCGACGCTTGGCTTCACTCTGCTCGATCAGCCCGGCATTGAGGTCGGCATCGATGGCCATCTGCTTGCCCGGCAATGCGTCGAGGGTGAAGCGTGCGGTGACCTCGGAGATGCGCTCACCGCCCTTGGTGACGACGATGAAGTTGATGATCATCAGGATCACGAACACAACCAGGCCGACGATGAAGTTGCCGCCGATCACCACCTCACCGAACGACTCGATCACCTTGCCCGCCGCGCCGGTGCCGGTGTGACCTTCGAGCAGCACCACGCGGGTGGAGGCGACGTTCAGGCACAGGCGCAGCAGGGTGGTGATCAGAATCACCGTGGGGAACAGGGAGAAATCCAGCGGGCTCTTCGACGACACGCTGACCAGCAGCACCAGGATGGCCATGGCGATGTTGAAGGTGAACAGGGCGTCGAGCAGCACCGGTGGCAGCGGCAGGATGACCATGGCCAGGATCGACAGGATCAGCACCGGTATGCCGATACGACCGCTGCGGAAGGTGGGCGCGAGTTGCTGCAGTAGGTTCATGAATCAGCCCCTGTTGGCCAAGCTGTCGGGAATCGGAAGGTTGCTCGCCAGTTGCGGCTTGCTTCTGCGGCCCTGGCGCCAGGCCTTGAGCTGCAGGATGTAGGTCAGCACATGGGCCACCGCGGTATACAGCGGCGCCGGGATCTGCTGGTTGATCTGGGTGGTGAAGTAGATGGCGCGTGCCAGCGGCGGAATCTCCACCACTTCGAGCTCATGCTTGGCCGCCATCTGGCGCATGTACAGGGCGGTCTCGTCGACGCCTTTGGCCAGTACGAAGGGTGCGGCGGCCTTCTTGGTGTCGTACTTGAGCGCCACGGCGTAGTGCGTCGGGTTGACGATGACCACGTCGGCGTTCTTGATCACCTTGCTGATCTGCCGCTGCAGCATCTGCCTTTGCAGCTGCTTGACGCGCGCCTTGACCTCGGGGCGGCCCTCCTGATTCTTGTGTTCCTCCTTGCGCTCCTGCTTGGTCATGCGCAGTTTCTTCAGGAAGAAATAGCGCTGCAGCGGGATGTCGATAAAGGAGAACACGACGAAGATCAGCATCAGGCACAGGGTGAGATTGAAGGTCAGGTCAAAGGCTGCCGAGACGGCCTCGAGCACGCTGCTGCGCTGCAGCGCGATCAGGTCCGGGAGGGCCGCGCGCACCAGAACATAGCCAACGCCGAGCAGTACCAGCACCTTGAGTACCGACTTGAGCAGCTCGCTCCAGTTCTGTGCCGAGAAGATCCGGCCGAGGCCGGTGATGGGGTTGAGTTTGCTGAATTTAGGCGCGAAGTTCTTCGCGGAGAACACCCAGCCGCCGGGCACCAGCGACAGCACCACGACCAGCAGGGAAGTGAGCAGCAGCGGTGCCAGCAGCTTTATGAACACCAGCATGTTGTAGCCAAGCAGGGTGTCGAGGTCATCCAGGCCAATCTCGCTGTGGCCAAACTGGATATAGGACAGGCGGAAGCTGTCGCTGAGCCCTTCGAGGAACAGCCCGGCGCTGAATTTGAGGATGAACAGCGTGGCGATCAGCGAGATGGTGGTCGACAGGTCCTTGGAGCGTGCGACCTGGCCATCGTCCTTGCTCTTCTTCAGCTTGTGCGCGGAGGCCTCTTCCGTTTTTTCCTGGCCGCTGTTCTGCTCAGACATCGCCGCCCTCGCGCAGGATCACGCCCATGCCATTGAGCAGCTCGCGGGTCAGATGCAGGTAGCTGTCGGGCAGGTTCGGCAGGGTCAGGTAGATGCACAGCAGGCCCATCAGGATGCTGATGGGAAAGCCCAGGGAGAACAGGTTCATCGCTGGCGAGATGCGGTTGAGCAGGCCGAAGCAGAACTGCACCAGTGTCAGGCAAAACACGATCGGCAGGGTCACCAGCACGGCGGCGGCCAACACCCAGGCGAAGGCCTGAACGAAACTCTGCGCGCCGAGGTAATGCAGGCCGCTGCCCACCGGCCAGAACAGGAAGCTCTGATACAGCACGCTGACGGTAACCAGGTGGCCGTCGATGGCGAAGAACAGCAGCACCAGCAGGATGAAGTACAGCTGGTAGATGATTGAAGACGACGACACGCCATTCACCGGGTCGTTGTAGCGCGCCATGCTCATGCCCATCTGCGTCGACACCACCTCGCCGACCAGCATGAAAATGGTGAACACCAGCTGCAGGGTCAGGCCCAGCAGCACGCCGAAGGCGATCTGCTCCAGGGCGGTCATCAGGCCTTTCAGCGATAGCGGATCGATCTGCGGCATGTCCGGCAGTGCCGCACCGAGGGCGACCGTCAGCGCCAGGGCGAGGAGGATGCGTACGCGCACCGACACCGCCTTGTGGTTGAACAAGGGCGCCATGCTGAGCAGCGCGACGATGCGGCAGAACGGCCACCAGTAGGCCTGTAGGCTGGTCAGATACTGGCTGGCATGGAGCACGGGTTCGGACATGCTTCAGCCCACCAGGTGACCGGCCTGCTTGAAGGTTTCGATGAACAGATCCCCCAGCGTGCGCAGGATCCAGTGGCCGGAGAACACCAGCATGTCCAGGGTGATCAGCAGGCGCGGTAGGAAGCTGAGCATCTGCTCGTTGATCTGCGTGGCCGCCTGGAAAATGCTCACCAAGAGGCCGCCGAGCAGGCTCGGCACCACCAATACGCAGACGATCAGGCCGGTAATGTAGACGGCATGGGCCACCAACTCGGCGGCGTGTTCGGGCGTGAACATCGCAAGGCCTCGCTAATAGGGCTGGATACTGGTGGTGAGGGTGCCGACCAGCAGCGTCCAGCCGTCCACCAGAACGAAGACCAGCAGCTTGAACGGCAGCGAGATCATCATCGGCGACAGCATCATCATGCCCATCGACATCAGCACGCTGGCCACCACCAGGTCGATCACCAGAAAGGGCACGAAGATCATGAAGCCGAGCTGGAAGGCGGTCTTCAGCTCGCTCAGTACGAAGGCCGGCAGCAGCAGGGAGAAGTCCAGTTGGGCGAGGTCGTCGGGCATTTCCTCGCCGGCCAGGGCGACCAGGGTTTCCAGCGAGTTCTTGCTGGTTTGCGCGAGCATGAACTGGCTGATGATGCGCTTGCCTTCGCCCAGGCCCTGCTCGAGGCTGATCTGGTCTGCCTCGAACGGGACGTAGGCCTCCGTGTACATCTCCTGCCACACCGGGCGCATCACCAGCAGGGTGAGGCACAGGGCAATACCGATCAGCACCGGGTTGGGTGGGCTCTGCTGCAGGCCGATGGCCTGACGCAGAATCGCCAGGACGATGATGAAACGAGTGAAGCAGGTCATCATCATCAACATGGCCGGGAGAAAGCCCAGCAGCGTCATGATCAGCAGGATCTGCAGCTTGACGCTCAGAGTCTGGCCGTCTTCGGTGTCGTTGAAGTTGAACAGGGTGATGTCGCCGCCCGCTGCCTGAGCCAGCAGCGGGCAGCACAGGGCCGTCAGCAGCAGGCCAAGTTGCAGCAGCCGGCGCAGCATCACACGCCCAGTCCGCTGAGGCCGCTACCGGACAGCTCGACGATGCGCAGGCCGTAGTTGCCGTTCATCACCACCACCTCGGCCTTGGCGAACAGCGCACCGTTGACCTTCACGTCCAGCGGCTCGCCGGCCAGCTTGTCGAGGGCGATCACGCTGCCGGCGTCGACATCCATCAGCTCCTTGAGGGTGATCTCGGTGGAGGCCACCTCCAGGGTGACGTTGACCGGGATCTTGCCGAAGAAGCTCAGGTCCTGCTGCGGCAATGCGGCGGGCGCCTGCTCGGGCAAGGAGTCGCTGACGGCCTCGTCGAGATTGAGGCCGGCGTCGTTGATCAGGCTGTCGAAATCGTTATCGGAAATGGGGCTGCTCATGGGGTCTTCACGCTCTCAAGAGAAGTCAGGAACAAGGAGCCGTCGTCTTCGAAGATGGCGCCGCGAAACAGCTTCTGCTGGTTGATCTGTACGTCGCAGCGCTCCAGCAGGCGCATCGGCAGGATGTCGCCGGGACGCAGGGCGAGAACCTGCGACAGGGGCATCTGCAGGCTGGCCACCACGCAGTCCAGGCGCACCGGCAACTGACGAATCTGATTGAGCGAATTACCGCTCTGGGCCACCGGAACCGGAGGCGTCAGGCGGCTGGTCAGCTCGTCGACCAGCTGTGTGTCCAGGTAGATGAAGATCGATGCCTGGCTGCCAGTGATATGGCTGGTGAAGTTGAACTCCGCCACGTATTCCCAGGCGGCCTCTTCATAGGCGTTGTCATAAGGCTCGAGCTTGCCGAAGGTCTGGCCGGCGAGGATCGAGCGGGCGAACAGCTGGCTCACGTCCAGGCCCAGGCGCGTACGCATACGCTGCTCCGAGGTGCTCACCGGCGGCGCTTCATGGTTGGGCAGGCAGGTGCCGCCGTAGTAACACTCCAGCGCTTCGGTCAGCAGAGGGCGGTCCATGGCGAAGCCGACCTTGCCCAATGGCGAGCGATAGAGGCACTCGGCTTCTTTATTCACCTGCTCGTGAACATCCACCCGCAGCAACTCGAGATTGATTCGATAGTTGCGCAAAAAGTAATCACTGATGATTCGCGGATATTTGCTGGAAAGCTCGCGAATATAGTGCGGAATCTTGTGATAGTGCCGGCCAAGTTTCTGCGGTTTCAACCGGGTCAGACTGTCGGCGGGCACGCCATGAAGGACTTTTTTAATCCCCGTCATGTTGTGGGCTGTATTCCTGGTTGTAACTGCGCGAGCACCCACGAGGCATTCGAAGGCCGTGCAGAGGACGTTTTGATATGCCGGCAGGCCGCAGCAGCATCGCAGGGGCCATGGCGTCGAAAATCATCCGGGCACAGCGCTGCAGCCCAGTGATGACGAGGGGAAGTCTAGGCGGAGGGAGGGTGGGAAATTAAATCAATAGATATCAAATGCTGTTTTTGATGGCTGCTTGCCAGCATTGATAGGAAATAACAGCAAGTAATTCGGCGATTTTCTGTGCGCTTGTTAACGTCCGCGCCGTGATCCGTCGCGCATATAGATGCCGCGCAGAAAAGTGCTGCTGAGTTGACCCATAAGGGCGACGGAAAGTTTCAAAAGATTAAGGGGCCCTGTGAAAAAAATCTGTCATCTGCTTGGCAGTTTTGAACACGCGGTCGAACGCCGCCGCCTGGCTCATGAAAGACAACGGGTGATTTACCTTGCAGCATTCAACTCAAACGGTAAGTTACGCCTGCGACGAGCTGTTCGATGAACAGCTGGGGCAGCAACATATAGTCGTGATCGGTCAGGCCGATGCCGCCAGCGAGCGCCTGCTTACCGGCGGTTTGCAGCGCCAGGGCTTTCCTGTTCGTCGCTTTGCCAGTTGCCTGGAGCTGGATCCGGCCGTACTGGAAGATGCCAGTCTGGTGCTGGTGTTCGTCAGCAGCCTGGCTGGCAACACGCTGTATGCGCAGGTGGGCGCCATTCTGCGTCAGGCCGGCCGGGTCGGCGTGGTGCCGGTGGTGGAATATGCCGACCAGGAGAAAGCCGCCGCGCTGCTGGAGCTGGGCTGCGTCGATTATCTATTGGCGCCTTTCAGCGAAGCCCAGCTCAGTGCCTTGCTGCGTCGCCAGGAGTCGGCCAGCTCAAGCGAAGAGGGTTTCGTGTCCTGCTCGCAGGCCGGCCGCCGCCTGCTGGCCATGGCCCAGCGCGTGGCCATGACCCGTGCGCCGATCCTGATTACCGGCGAGACCGGCACCGGCAAGGAGCTGATGGCGCGCTACATCCACCGCTTCTCGGCGCAGGATGACGCGCCCTTCATTGCGGTGAACTGCGCGGCGATTCCCGAGCAGATGCTCGAATCCATTCTCTTCGGCCATGAGAAAGGCGCCTTCACCGGCGCCGTGAGCGCCCAACCGGGCAAGTTCGAACTGGCCAATGGCGGCACGCTGTTGCTCGACGAAATCGGCGAGCTGCCGCTGGGGCTGCAGGCCAAGCTGCTGCGCGTGCTGCAGGAGCAGCGCGTCGAGCGTCTGGGCGGGCGCCGCGAAATTGCCTTGGACGTGCGCATCATCGCTGCCACCAACCGCGATCTGCAGCAGGAAGTGGCCGAAGGGCGCTTCCGCGCCGACCTGATGTTCCGCCTCGATGTATTGCCGTTGCACATCAGCCCGCTGCGCGAGCGCAAGGAGGACGTGCTGGCCCTGGCGCGCCGGTTCATTCGCCAATACGCGCCTCAGGACGCGCGTCACGAACTGCTGACCGAAGATGCCTGTCGCGTGCTGCTGGCGCATGACTGGCCGGGCAACGTGCGCGAGCTGGAGAACTGCCTGCAACGTGCGCTGATTCTGCGCAATGGCCTGTACATCCAGGCCCAGGACCTGGGCCTGAGCGTACCCGTGAGCGGCGCGCCGGATCTGGCGCCACGCCTGCAGCCACAGGCGCTGGAAGGCGGCAAGGCAGCCTTGCGCGCGAGTGGCAAGTGGGCCGAATACCAGCATGTGATCGACACCATCCGCCGTTTCGGCGGGCACAAGACCAAGGCCGCCGAAAGCCTCGGCATGACCCCGCGCGCACTGCGCTATCGCCTCAATGCCATGCGTGAGCAGGGCGTTCAGATCCCCGTCTAGGAGAAGCAAAGGATGAATTCGATTAGCCAGGTGCAGCAGGACCTGCTGGGCCGCATGGAGCAGCTGAAGAACCTGAGTGAAGCGTCGCCGATCAAGCCTGCGCAGGCCTTTGTCGGGCAGCCTGGCGAGGGCGGTTTCGCCACCGCGTTCGACCATGCGGTACGTGCGGTCGACGCACAGCAGCATCGCTCCGGCGAGCTGATGGCGGCCGTCGACAGCGGACAGAGCGATGACCTGGTGGGGGCGATGATCGAGAGCCAGAAGGCCAGCGTTTCCTTCAGCGCGTTGATGCAGGTGCGCAACAAGCTGTCCAGCGCCTTCGACGACATCATGAAGATGCCGCTGTAAGCGGATCGGGGACTGACGCGTGCTGCAGACCATAAGAAGCAAGCTGCCCGAAACCGGGCTGAAACTCGATCCACGCATGACCCTCATCGGCCTCGCGGTGATCGCCGCGTTGCTGGCGGTTGGCGTGGTGTTCTACCTCTGGCGTGACCAGGGCTCTTTCCGCCCGCTGTACGGAACCGGCGAGGCCTACCCGGCCGCCGAGGTGATGCAGGTGCTCGATGGCGACGCCATCAGCTACCGCCTGCATACGCAGAGCGGTCAGGTGCTGGTGCGTGAGGATCAGCTCGGCCGTGCGCGCATGCTGCTGGCAGCCAAGGGCGTGCAGGTTAAGGTGCCGGCCGGCTACGAGCTGTTCGACAAGGACGAGCCGCTGGGCACCAGCCAGTTCGTCCAGGACGTACGCCTCAAGCGCAGCCTGGAGGGCGAACTGGCGCGCACTGTGATGGCGCTCAAGGGCGTAGAAGGTGCCCGCGTGCACCTGGCGTTGCAGGAGAGCAGTTCCTTCGTGGTCGGCAAGCGCGAGCCGGGCAAGGCTTCGGTGATGCTGCAGCTTGCGCCTGGCTACAAGCTGGCACCGGAGCAGGTCAGCGCCATCGTCAATCTGGTGGCCGGTAGCGTGCCGCAGCTCGAGGCCGGCAACGTGCAGGTGGTCGATCAGTACGGCGCGTTGCTGTCGCGCGGCATCGATACCCTCGGCGGCCCGGTGCAGAACTGGCAAGTGGTCGATGACTACCAGAGCAAGGCGATGGCCAACGCCGAAGCGGTGCTGGCGCCGGTGCTCGGTGGCGGCAATTATCGTATCAGCGTGTCGGCCGACATCGACTTCAGCCAGAAGGAAGAAACCTTCCAGGCCTATGGCGAGAGCCCGCGGCTGCGCAACGAAGTGCTGCGTGACGAAAGCGTGCTCGACCAGCTGGCGCTTGGTGTGCCCGGTTCGCTGGCCAATCAGCCGCCGCAACCGGCCCCACCGGCCAATCAGGCCGCCAACCAGCAGGCGCAGGCGGGTGCTCAGGCGGACAACGCCAACCAGGCGGCGACCTCGCTGCGCAAGGAATCCAACCGCCAACTCGATTACGACCAGAGCATCACCCACGTCAAACATGCGCCGTTCAGCCTGCGTCAGCAGAGCATCGCCGTGGTGCTCAACGCAGCGGTGGCGCCGGAGGGCGGTTGGACGCCCGAGGCGCGCGAGGAGCTTGCGGCGATGGTCAAGAGCGCCGTGGGTTTCAACCAGGCGCGCGGCGACCTGCTGACGCTGAGCGTCTTCCCCTTCACTGATGCCAGCATCAATGGCGCGGGCGAGGACCTGCTGCCCTGGTGGGAAAACACCAAGGTGCACGACCTGGCCAAGCTTGGCGTGTTTGCCCTGATCAGTCTGCTGCTGTTGCTGATGGTGGTGCGTCCTGCGGTACGCAGCCTGAGCCAACGCAACCAGGCGGCGCTGCCGGCGGTGGCCGAGGGCGATGATCAGCTGGCGCTGCACGCCGAGCGTGCGGCCGAGCGCCTGCTGGCCCGCGTTGGCGACGATGCGCCGGGGGCCACCATCCTCGGTGAACTCAGCCCTTTGTCGGAGATTCGCCTGCCGGCGCCTGGCTCGGGCCTGGAGCTGCAGATCGAACACCTGCAGATGCTGGCCAAGAACGATCCCGAGCGCGTCTCGGAAGTCATCAAACAATGGATAGGACGCAATGAGCGAGACCTCAACCCAGCCTGACGGCCGCGGTGGTTCCACCGCCAAAGAAATGCGCCTGCGCGTGCAGAAGCGTTCGCTGAGTTCTTCCGAGCAGGCCGCGATACTCATGCTGAGCATGGGCGACGAGATTTCCGCTGGCGTGCTCAAGCACTTCTCGCGTGAGGAGATCGTCAGCATCAGCCAGGCCATGGCGCGCCTGTCCAACGTCAAGCAGCCGATGGTTTCCGATGTCATCGGCCGTTTCTTCGAGGACTACAAGGAGCAGAGCAGCATCAAGGGCGCCTCGCGTGGCTATCTCGATGGCATGCTCAGCAAGGCGCTGGGCAGCGAGATCACCCGTTCGTTGCTCGACAGCATCTACGGCGAGGAAATCCGCGCCAAGATGGCCAAGATGGAGTGGCTCGATCCGAAGCAGTTCGCCGCGCTGATCGCCAAGGAGCACGCGCAGATGCAGGCGGTGTTCCTCGCCTTCCTGCCGCCGGGCATGGCCAGCGATGTACTCGAGTGCATGCCCAAGGAGCGCCAGGACGAGCTGCTCTACCGCATCGCCAACCTCAGCGAAGTGAACAGCGACGTCATCGCCGAGCTGGAGCAACTGATCGAGCGCAGCCTGGCGGTGCTCAGCACCCAAGGTTCGCAGGTACGCGGCATCAAGCAGGCGGCGGACATCATGAACCGCTTCAAGGGCGACCGCGGGCAGATGTTCGAGCTGCTGCGTGCCCATGACGACCAGTTGGTCGAGCGCATCGAGGATGAAATGTACGACTTCTTCATCCTCTCGCGGCAGAACCAGGACGTGCTCCAGGCGCTGCTCGAAGCCGTGCCGCTGGAAGAATGGGTGGTCGCCCTCAAGGGCGCCGAGCCCGAGCTGGTGCGCGCCATTCAGGGCGCCATGCCCAAGCGCCAGGCGCAGCAGATGGAGTCGATCAATCGCCGCCAGGGCCCGGTGCCGTTGAGCCGCGTCGAGCAGGTGCGCAAGGACATCATGGCCGTGGTCCGCGAAATGTCGGCCAATGGCGAGCTGCAGGTGCAGCTGTTCCGCGAACAGACGGTGGAATGAGATGACGGTCAAGGTGATCAAGGGCGACGCCCGCCAGTGGCGCGCCTACCGCTTCCCGCCGCGCAACAGCCAGCCGGCAGTGGACTGGAGCGGCGATGCCGCCGGTCTGCAGCGGGCCATGGCCGACGGCTTTCAGCAAGGCATCGAGAAGGGCTATCAGGACGGCCTGCAGCAAGGCGAGGAGGCCGGGCGTCAGGCCGGCTTCGAGCAGGGCCGTGACGAGGGGCTGAAACTCGGGCGTGAGGAAGGCCGCGAGGAGGGCCGTCGCGAATTCGAACTGGCTGCGCAGCCGCTGCAGCAGATCAGCGAGAAGGTCGAACAGTACCTCGGCGAGCTGGAGCACAAGCGTCGCCAGGAGCTGCTGGAGCTGGTGAAGAAGGTCTCGCAGCAGGTGATCCGCTGTGAGCTGACGCTGCATCCGACCCAGTTGCTGGCGCTGGTCGAGGAGGCGCTGGCGAGCATGCCGGGCGAGTCCGAAGACGTGCAGGTCCTGCTCAGCCCCGAGGAATACGCGCGGATCAAGGCCGTGGCGCCGGAACGCGCAGCCGGCTGGAAGCTGGTGGCCGACGAGCGCCTGGCGCTGGGCGAGTGCAGAGTGGTCACGCCGCAGGCCGAGGCCGACGTGGGTTGCCAGCAGCGTCTGGATGCCTGCATCGATACGCTGGCCGAGCACATGCACCTGGCCGAAGCCTGAGCGGGAGCGAACGCGGATGCTCGATTACAAACTCGACGAAGCGCTGCGCTCGCTCGACGGTGTGCAGCTGGCCAAGGTGGCCGGCCGCCTAGTGCGGGTTTCCGGCATGCTCCTGGAAAGCCTCGGCTGCCAGCGCAGCACCGGCCAGCGCTGCCGCGTCGAGCAGGCCGACGGCAGCCTGCTGGATGCGCAGGTGGTCGGCTTCAACCGCGATATCACCTATTTGATGCCATTCAAGAAGCCGGTCGGCCTGGCCGCCGGATCGCGGGTATTCCCGGCCAAGGACGAGGCGTTGCTGCAGATCGACGAGTCCTGGCTTGGCCGTGTGGTCAACGGCCTCGGCGAGCCTTTGGACGAGCGCGGCAAGCTCTCCGGGCGTGACCCGCTGCCAGTCGAGCTACCTTCGGTCAATCCGCTCAAGCGGCGCCCGGTGGAGGCCGCGCTGGATGTTGGCGTGCGCGCCATCAACGGCCTGCTGACCCTCGGCAAGGGCCAGCGCGTCGGCCTGTTCGCTGGTTCCGGGGTGGGCAAGAGCGTGCTGCTGGGGATGATCACCCGACAGACCAAGGCCGACGTGGTGGTGGTCGGGCTGATCGGCGAACGTGGTCGCGAGGTGCAGGAATTCATTCTCCATTCGCTCGGCGAGGAAGGCTTGCGCAAGGCCGTGGTGGTGGTGGCGCCAGCCAACGAGTCGCCGCTGATGCGCCTGAAGGCCACCGAGCTGTGCCACAGCATCGCCGCCTATTTTCGCGACCAGGGTCAGGACGTGCTGCTGCTGGTCGATTCGCTGACCCGCTACGCCATGGCCCAGCGCGAGATCGCTCTGGCGCTCGGCGAGCCGCCGGCGACCAAGGGTTATCCGCCGTCGGTGTTCGGCATGCTGCCGGAACTGGTGGAGAGCGCCGGTAACGGCGAGAGCGGCAGCGGCAGCCTCAGCGCCATCTACACCGTGCTGGCCGAGGGCGACGACCACCAGGACCCGATCGTCGACTGCGCGCGCGCCATCCTCGACGGCCATATCGTGCTCTCAAGGCGCCTGGCCGATGTCGGCCACTACCCGGCCATCGACATTTCCGCCTCGGTCAGCCGCTGCATGAGCCAGGTCGGCGAGCCTGCGCACCTGGCTGCCGGGCGCCAGTTCAAGGAGTTCTACAGCACCTATGAAAAGATCAAGGAGCTGATCCCGCTGGGTGGTTATACCCCGGGCATGGACGCCAAGACCGACCGCGCCGTACAGCTGGCGCCCAGCCTCGAACGCTTCCTGCGCCAGGAGGTCGGTGCCAGCGCCGAGCTCGGCGCCAGCATCGCCACCTTGCAGAGCATCATCAAATGAAAGAACAGCTGGAAATGCTCGGACGCCTGGCCAGCCTGCGCGGCAGCAAGGTGCAGCAAATGCTCGGCCGGGTCAGTTATCAACAGAACCTCTGCCAGCGCTACCGCAACAACATCACCGGCCTCAGCCGCCTGTGTGGTTTCACTGTGCCGATGACGACGCCGCTGCAGCGCGACAACCAGCAGCGTTACAAGGCGACCCTGTACAAGATGGTCGAACTGCAGCGTCGCGAACTGGCGCTGGCCGAGGAGAACCTGGCGCGCATTCAGCGCGAGCTGCTGGCAGCGATGCGCAGCGAGAAGGTCATCACCCAGTTCCTCGAGGGCAAGATGGGGCAGTGGCAGGAGCAGCTTGCCCGCCAGGAGCAGAAGATTCAGGATGGGCTGGCCGCGCAGGCCTGGTGGCGCACCCAGGTCAGCTAATTTTTATTCGACGTGTTTAAGTTCTTGCCGTGCCCGGTCGCTCTTAGGCCATAACACCACGCGAGTTGGATTCGAATCATGGAAATCAGCAGGCATCTCAAGCCCAGCCTCAACCTGCCTAGCGACGCACCGGCGCAGGTGCAGAGCGCCCGTCCGCAGCCAGGCGCCAATGCCCGCACCAGCACCAGCCAGGAACCGCGTCTGGAGCAGTTGCAGGACGCCCTGCGCAGCCTGCCGGACGTCGATCTGGACAAGGTCGCTCAGCTCAAGGCCGCCCTGGCGCGCGGTGAACTGAGCAGCGATCCGGCCGCACTGGCCGGCAGCATGCTGACCTACCACAGCGGTAACGATGCGTGACCACTGCGCGTGAGCAACAGCTGCTTCAGGTCATCGA
The DNA here is from genome assembly GCF_002439135.1 of Pseudomonas sp. UBA6323. Classification (NCBI taxonomy): domain Bacteria; kingdom Pseudomonadati; phylum Pseudomonadota; class Gammaproteobacteria; order Pseudomonadales; family Pseudomonadaceae; genus Pseudomonas; species Pseudomonas sp. UBA6323. Next base: position 15,050 of record NZ_DJSX01000097.1, read on the forward strand.
GCAGGATCTGCATCAAGATTGCGCCGACTACCTGACCCTGCGCGGTCTGATGCAGGAGCTGTATCAGCAGTTGCTCAAGCGTGACAGCAGGCAGATCGACCTGCTCAATGAACAGATCCTGCCGCTGGTCGGCCAGGCCAAGGCGCGCGCGGAACGCCGCAGCAAGGTGCTCGCCGCCTTCCAGCTGGGCAGTGGCAACAGCGCCATGCAAAAGCTGCTGGCGCGTTATCCACAGGCCCAGCGCAAGCACCTCGAACTCACCTGGGAGCAGCTCGGCCAACTGGCCGGCCAGTGCAAGCGTCTCAACGAGCGCAACGGCAAGCTGCTGGCCATGCATAACGAGATTCTCGACCAGTTGCTCGGCGAGCCGGGCGCCGGCCAGCTGTACACACCGCAGCCTTATTGAGTACTCAGCCCCTCCTTGGCTCTTGTGGGAGCGGACTCGTCCGCGAGCTTTAGGCAGGCCAGCATTCGCGGACAAGTCCGCTCCCACGGTCTGGCGCCTGTACCTCCAGCGGCGAACTGAAGGCACCTGCCACGCCGTGCTAGACTCGCGCGCTTTCGATCCGTGGTGATTTCCTCCCGTGCCTCACGCTGCTCTCGCTCATCCGCCGCGCTGGCTGACCTGCGCCCAGCTGCATCCGCGGCCGGCTGCCGGTGTGCGCGAATGGTTGTTCAACGAAGACTCGCTGACCCGCCGCCTCACCGCCCTGTCGCATGACGGCTTCTCCGTCACGCCGCTGCAGGAAGGCTGGCAGCGCCTGCGCAGCGACGAATGCGCGCTGCTCGGCGTCGCCGAAGGCAGCCAGGGCTGGGTGCGCGAGGTGTACCTGCGGGGTCACGGGCAGCCCTGGGTGTTCGCCCGCAGCGTCGCCGCGCGCAGCGCGCTGGAAGGCTCGGGGCTGAACCTGGCCGAGTTGGGCAGTCGCTCGCTGGGTGAGCTGCTGTTCAGTGACCGCGCCTTCGACCGCGGCGAGTTGCAGGCCTGTCGTTATCCGGCTGCCTGGCTGCCACCGGAGGTGCGCGAAGAGCGCCTCTGGGCGCGCCGCTCCTGCTTCAGCCGTGGTGCGCTCGGCGTGCTGGTGGCCGAGGTGTTTCTGCCGGCGTTCTGGCAAGCTGCCGCGATCGAGGCGTAGAGCGGAAACCGCGTAGCGTTTTCCACCAGCCATCCGGCGACGCTCCACGGGCCGACGGCGCACCGTACCTCGCGCCTGTAGCGGTGGATGAAAACAGCGCCGACTACGCGCCCCGGTCCACCCTGCGTCTCCAACCCCTTTATAATCCGCGCAACCTGCACGGAGACGCTTCGATGTACACCCGCCTGCTGCAATCGACCACCCGCCTGCATCCGCGCGCCTGGGACTTCATCCAGCTGATGCGCCTGGAAAAGCCGATCGGCATCTACCTGCTGCTGTGGCCGACCTTGTGGGCACTGTGGGTGGCGGCCGAGGGCATGCCGAGTGCGAAGAATCTGTTCATCTTCGTCGTCGGCGTAATCCTGATGCGCGCCGCCGGTTGCGTGATCAACGACTATGCCGACCGCAACTTCGACGGCCACGTCAGCCGCACCCAGGCGCGCCCGTTGGCCAGCGGAAAAGTCAAGCCGCGCGAGGCGCTGGTGCTGTTTGCCGTGCTGGTGGCGCTGAGCTTCGTGCTGGTGCTATTCACCAACGCCACCACCATCTGGCTGTCGTTCGGCGGCCTGGCCCTGGCCGCCTGCTATCCGTTCATGAAGCGCTACACCTTCTACCCGCAGGTGGTGCTTGGTGCGGCCTTCTCCTGGGGCATGCCGATGGCTTTCACCGCCGAGACCGGCAGCCTGCCGCCTGAAGCCTGGCTGCTGTACATCGCCAACCTGCTCTGGACCGTGGCCTACGACACCTACTACGCCATGGCCGACCGCGAGGACGACCTGAAGATCGGGGTTAAATCCACTGCCATCCTCTTCGGCGACGCCGACCGCCTGATCATCGCCAGCCTGCAGGGCCTGGCGCTGCTCTGCCTGTTGCTGGCTGGCGCACGTTTCGAGCTGGGCCTGTACTTCCATCTCGGTCTGCTGGTGGCCGCCGCATGCTTTGCCTGGGAATTCCATGTGACCCGCCGCCGCGAGCCACTGGTGTGCTTCAACGCCTTCCTGCACAACCACTGGGCGGGGTTGGCGATCTTTATCGGGATAGTGCTGGACTTCGCACTCCGGTAAGTCCTGCCGCTTTCCTGTCATATCGCTGCAATAATTCCGTTATCTAATGCGGCGCAGACAGAGAAACGAATAGAGGCTAAGGCCCCATGGTTGGCAAGAACATCCTGATCGTCGATGACGAAGCACCGATCCGCGAGATGATCGCGGTGGCCCTGGAGATGGCCGGTTACGAGTGCCTGGAAGCGGAGAATACCCAGCAGGCTCATGCCGTGATCGTCGACCGCAAACCGGATCTGATCCTGCTCGACTGGATGCTGCCCGGCACCAGCGGCATCGAACTGGCCCGGCGCCTGAAGCGCGACGAGCTGACCAGCGATATCCCGATCATCATGCTCACCGCCAAGGGCGAAGAGGACAACAAGATCCAGGGCCTGGAAGTCGGCGCCGACGACTACATCACCAAGCCCTTCTCGCCACGCGAACTGGTGGCGCGTCTCAAGGCCGTGCTGCGCCGCGCAGGGCCAAGCGACAGCGAGGCGCCGATCGAAGTGGGCGGCCTGCTGCTCGACCCTATCAGCCATCGCGTGACCATCGACGGCAAGCCCGCCGAGATGGGCCCGACCGAATACCGTCTGCTGCAGTTCTTCATGACCCATCAGGAACGCGCCTATACCCGCGGCCAACTGCTCGATCAGGTCTGGGGCGGCAACGTCTATGTCGAGGAGCGCACCGTCGACGTGCATATCCGCCGCCTGCGCAAGGCCCTCGGCGATGCCTACGAAAACCTGGTGCAAACCGTGCGTGGGACTGGGTATCGTTTCTCCACCAAGGGTTAATCGCTGGCGCGAATTTGCGCCAGCCGCTCGACAAGGATGCGCTCCATCGTGAATCAAGACTGGCGTGGCGCCGTGGTGCGTCGGCTGTTGCTGCTGGTGGGTGCCTGCCTGCTGCTCGGTTTCCTCACCGGCGAGTACGCCTGGGTGCTGGCCTTCGGTCTGGCCATTCACCTGGGTTGGACCCTCAGCCAATTGCTGCGCCTGCACAAATGGCTGCGCGAGCACAAACCCGATGAACCGCCACCGGATGGCTACGGCCTGTGGGGCGAGGTGTTCGACAGCATCTATCACCTGCAGCGTCGCAACCAGAAGGCCCGCGGCCGTCTGCAGGCGGTGATCGATCGCGTGCAGGAGTCCACGGCGGCGCTCAAGGACGCCGTGGTAATGCTCGACAGCCAGGGCAATCTGGAGTGGTGGAACCGCGCCGCCGAGACCCTGCTGGGCCTCAAGACACCGCAGGACAGCGGCCAGCAACTGGCCAACCTGGTGCGCGACCCGCGTTTCAAGGAATACTTCGAGCGCGGCAGTTACACTGATGCGCTGGAGATTCCCTCGCCGGTCAACGACCGTCGTCGCCTGCAATTCCATATCACTCGCTACGGCAATCGCGAGCACCTGCTGCTGGTGCGCGACGTCACCCGTCTGTATCAGCTGGAACAGATGCGCAAGGACTTCGTCGCCAACGTCTCCCACGAACTGCGCACGCCGCTGACGGTGATTGCCGGCTATCTGGAGACCCTGCTGGACAATGTCGAGGCGGTCAATCCGCGCTGGCTGCGGGCGCTGCAGCAGATGCAGCAGCAGGGCGCGCGCATGCAGACCCTGCTCAACGACCTGCTGCTGTTGGCCAAACTGGAAGCCACTGACTACCCCTCGGACAACCAGCCGGTGGCGGCCGACCTGATGCTGTTGTCAATCAAGAATGATGCCCAGGCTCTTTCGGGCGATCAGCACCACCGCATCAGCCTAGAGGCCGATCCACACCTCAAGCTCAAGGGCAGCGAGGCGGAGCTGCGCAGCGCCTTCTCCAACCTGGTGTTCAACGCCGTGAAGTACACCCCGGCCGGTGGCGACATCCGCATTCGCTGGTGGGGTGACGAGAAGGGTGCGCACCTGGCTGTCAGCGACACCGGCATGGGCATCGACGCCAAGCATCTGCCGCGTCTGACCGAGCGCTTCTATCGCGTCGATTCCAGCCGCGCCAGCAACACCGGCGGCACCGGCCTCGGCCTGGCCATCGTCAAGCATGTGCTGCTGCGCCACCGCGGCAATCTGGAGATCAGCAGCGTGCCCGGCAAGGGCAGCACCTTCACCTGCCATTTCGCTGCGGCGCAGGTGGTGCAGCGCGCGCGCTGAGTGCTTGCATTCGCCACGACGAAGCTCCAACCTCTAGCGATCATTGGCCAATCCGAACCTTCATGGACCCCTCCACGAGTCTCCCCGCTTCTGCCTACTTTGCCGATTTCGGCCTCATGCTGTTCGCCCTGTTCCTGGTACTGCTCAACGGTTTCTTCGTCGCCGCGGAGTTCGCCATCGTGCGCCTGCGCGCGACCAAGGTCGATGCCCTGGCCGAGGCCCACGGCTGGCGCGGGCACATCCTGCGCACCGTACACAACCAGATGGACGCCTACCTCTCGGCTTGCCAGCTGGGCATCACCCTGGCCTCGCTGGGCCTGGGCTGGGTCGGTGAGCCGGCCTTTGCAGAATTGCTCACGCCGCTGCTGGTGGCGGTGGGCGTTGAGTCACCCAAGCTGATTCACGGTATCGCCTTCTTCACCGCGTTCTCGATCATTTCCTACCTGCACATCGTCATCGGCGAGCTGGCGCCCAAGTCCTGGGCCATCCGCAAACCCGAGCTGCTGTCGCTGTGGACAGCCGCGCCGCTGTACGCCTTCTACTGGCTGATGTACCCGGCGATCTTCGTGCTCAATGCCAGCGCCAACGCCATCCTGCGCATCGCCGGGCAGGGCGAGCCGGGGCCGCACCACGAGCATCACTACAGCCGTGAAGAGCTCAAGCTGATTCTGCATTCCAGCCGCGCCACCAGCGACAACGACCAGGACCTGCGCGTGCTGGCGTCGGCGGTCGAGCTGGGCGAACTGGAAGTGGTGGACTGGGCCAACTCGCGTGAAGACCTGATCTTCCTCGAGCTCAACGCTGGTCTGGACCAGGTGTTCGCCACCTTCCGCCGACACAAGTACAGCCGCTACCCGATCTTCGACGAGAGCAAGGGCGAGTTCGTCGGCGTGCTGCACATCAAGGATCTGCTGCTGCATCTATCGCTGCTGGAGATGCTGCCGTCAGCGCTGAAGCTGGGGGACCTGATGCACCCGCTGGAGCGCGTCAGTCGGCATATGCCGCTGTCGCAGCTGCTCGAACAGTTCCGCCAGGGCGGCGCGCACTTCGCCCTGGTCGAGGAGGCCGACGGCAAGGTGATCGGCTACCTGACCATGGAGGATGTGCTGGAAGCGCTGGTGGGCGATATCCAGGACGAACACCGCAAGGCCGAGCGCGGCATTCTCGCCTACCAGCCGGGCAAGCTGCTGGTGCGCGGTGACACGCCGCTGGCCAAGGTCGAGCGGCTGCTCGGCGTCGACCTCGACCATATCGAGGCCGAGACGCTCGCCGGTCTGATCTACGAGACCCTCAAGCGCATGCCTGAAGAAGAAGAGGTGCTGGAAACCGATGGCCTGCGCATCATCGTCAAGAAGATGAAGGGACCCAAGGTGGTCCTGGCCAAAGTGGTCAAGCTGGACTGACGCCGCAGGGCGCCAGGCGACGGCGCCGCAGCGGTGAAAGGCCTCATGGCGATTGATCGCTGAGTCGGGACTTGACGACAAGTTCATGGACGTTAGCTGCTCATTCAGCGCCTGTTCAGTTTGGCGACCGCTCATCGGGCGGGGCGAATCACTCCCTACAGGCTCAGTCTAGGTACTTGCGTCCCACCTCGCGCGGGGACGTTATCCACTCAATTGCCAAGGAAATTGTCATGCAGCTGTCCAGCATAACCCCCAAAGCAACACTCGCCCTTTGCCTGGCGGGCGCCTCGCAGGCCTATGCAGACTCGGTCACCGACCCCATCTCCACCTTTGGTGTCATCGCTTCGCACAATCAGTACAAGCTCACCGTGGACGATGAAAGCGACAAGGAACGCCTCAACCAGGGCGGCCTGTTCTACCACTTCGGCAACAAGCTGACCGGGCAGGAAGGCTTCATCTACCAGGCGGGCATCGAAGGCCAGTACCGTGACAAGGACGATGTGGAATACAAGTCCGCGCGTGCCGATATCGACCTCGGCCTGCGCGCCGCGCTGAGCACCAACAATTATGTCGACGTGATCGTCGGTGGTGGCTACGACTGGGGCCGCATCGAGCAGGACGACGTCGGCCCGTTCGACAGCAACGTCAAGCTGACCAGCAAATCGCCTTTCGCCAAGGCCGGGCTCGGCTACAACTACCTGACGCCGGACTACACCCTGCGCCTGGAAGTGGGTGCGCGCTATTCGATCGACGCCGAAGCGCGCCTGAAGATCGATGGCGACAGTGATTCCGTGGACCTCAAGGACAAGGTCAATCCCTACGGTGAACTGACCGTGCTGTGGAACAAGGGCATCAATAACCTGCCGATCAGCACCAGCCTGTACTACACCCAGACCCGCTATGAGCTCGACAGCAACAGTGCCGTCGCCGAGCGCAGCAAGCTCAAGCAGGAGCAGGTCGGCCTGCGCGTCGGCCTGGCTTTCTAAGCCAAGCCGCACTCCAGAAACCGCCCGCGCTGTCGGGCGGCTCTCCCTTCGCTACCGCGCCACTTCTGGCCAGTTGCTGCCCGATCCAGTAGGGTGTGGTGGCGCCACTTCCAGTGAGATCTCTCGGTCGACTGACCCCGGCCTGCACCGACTGCGGCCCAGTTCACTTCGAGCGTATCGAGCGCACCTGAATCTTTTGAATCAATGGTGACGGCCTGCGGGCCGTTGCGTTGTTTGTGTAGCGAGGAATCACAGCATGAGTGCACCAGTCGTCATCGTCGGGACCGGCCTGGCCGGCTACAACCTGGCCAAGGAATGGCGCAAGCTCGACACGCAGACGCCCCTGCTGCTGATCACAGCCGACGATGGCCGTTCCTACTCCAAGCCGATGCTGTCCACCGGCTTCGGCAAGAACAAGGATGCCGATGGCCTGGCCATGGCTGAAGCCGGCGCCATGGCCGAGCAGCTCAACGCAGAGATCCGCACTCATACCCGCATCACCGGCATCGACCCCGGCCACAAGCGTCTGTGGATCGGTGAGGAGGCCGTGCCTTATCGCGATCTGGTGCTGGCCTGGGGCGCCGAGCCGATTCGCATCCCGGTGGAAGGTGATGCCCAGGACGCGGTGTTTCCGATCAATGACCTGGAGGACTATGCGCGCTTTCGCAGCGCCGTTGCCGGCAAGCGTCGCGTGCTGATTCTCGGCGCGGGCCTGATCGGCTGCGAGTTCGCCAACGATCTGACTGCCGGCGGCTACCAGGTCGAGTTGCTGGCGCCCTGCGAGCAGGTGATGCCCGCTCTGCTGCATCCGGCTGCGGCATCTGCCGTGCAGGCTGGCCTGGAAGAATTGGGCGTGCGTTTTCATCTCGGCCCGGTGCTGGCCAGTCTCGACCGCCAGGGTGACGCGCTGCAGGCCACGCTGTCCGATGGTCGCCTGATCCCATGCGATGCTGTGGTTTCCGCAGTCGGCCTACGCCCGCGCACCGCACTCGCTGCAGCAGCCGGTCTGGACATCAACCGTGGCGTGATGGTCGACCGCCACCTGCGCACCTCGCACGCCAATATCTATGCCCTGGGAGATTGCGCCGAGGTCGATGGCCTCAACCTGCTTTATGTCATGCCGCTGATGGCCTGTGCCCGGGCATTGGCCAAAACCCTGGCCGGCGAGCCGACAGCGGTGGGCTACGGGCCGATGCCGGTGACGGTCAAGACGCCGGCATGCCCGCTGGTGGTCTCGCCGCCGCCGCGTGGTAGCCAGGGAGAGTGGACCGTCGAAGGCAGCGGCCGCGATATCAAGGCGCTCTGCCGCGAGGCTTCCGGCGCACTGCTCGGTTATGCGCTGACCGGCGCCGCGGTGCAGGAGAAACTGGCCCTGAACAAGGAGCTGCCTGCGCTGCTGGCATGATTGCCTGCCGTTCTGTCGGATACGCCACGAATTTGCCTGGTTAAAGTGGCGGGCGAGACTGGCGCGGCGCGATGCGGCATGCCATTCTCCCAAGGGTCTGCCGCAGCGCAGAGCTGTTGCGGCGCCTTGGGCGCTGTTCTGGAAGAACAGCACGGACACAACAACAAAAAACCGTCAAAGAGGCATCTATGCGCAAACCGGAACTCGCCGCCGCCATCGCCGAAAAGGCTGATCTGACCAAGGATCAGGCCAATCGTGTACTCAACGCCGTACTGGAAGAAATCACCGGTGCACTGAACCGCAAGGACAGTGTGACCCTGGTTGGTTTCGGCACATTCGTTCAGCGCCACCGTGGCGCCCGTACGGGCAAGAACCCGCAAACCGGCCAACCGGTGAAGATCAAGGCCAGCAACACCGTTGCCTTCAAACCGGGCAAGTCCCTGAAAGACGCGGTCAACTGAGCCCGCTGCCCGGAGCCGCTCGGCTCCGGGATCCCCTACGCAGTCTGCTTACCTCACCGGCCATCGCAGCCATGCGTTCGCCAGGCTGTAGTCTTGCTGAAAAACCACTACAATGCGCGCCCATCATCTTCGATCACGAGGGCCTGTGCATGAAATTCCGTTTTCTTTTGTGGATGCTGGGCCGCCTGATGGCCAAGGCCAGCCGTGAAAATCCGGCATTCCGCCAGCAGCTCGAAGGTCGCGACATGGTCTTTCAACTGCATACCCTGGATGGCAAGGTCGCCCGCCACTTCATCGTGGCCGGTCAGCGCGTCACCAGCAAACGCGGTGTGGCTCAAGAGCCCGCTTTCGCCATTGGGTTCAAGGACGCCGTCTACGGCTTCGAAACCATGACTGCGAAGAACAAGCAGCTGGCCTTCATGCAGGGTATCCAGAACAAGGACATCCAAATCCAGGGCAATCCGGCACTGGTCATGTGGTTCCAGGGGCTTACCAAGTACCTGATGCCAAAGAAGAAGACCGAGGCACCCAAAAAGGCTGCCTGATGAGCACCAGTTCGCGTCGCGGCTGGCCGCGACGCAGCGCTTTGGTTAGGCTGCCAGGCACGTTCCTGTGGAAAGCCTGAGCATGCGCCTTTTCCTCCTGCCCCTGCTGTTGCTGGCCGCCGTCACGGCGCGAGCCGAGCCAGCCTCCGCCAAGACCCTGTTGCCGTTGTTCGAGCTGGCGGGCATCCATCTACTCTGCGAGCAGAGTGCGCCGTTGCTGCAGCGCGGACAGGGTGATGCCGAACAGAAACGCCTTGCGCGACTGTTTGCGAGCGAGGCGTTTTGTCTCGATCTGGCTAAACGGGTCGGATCCCGTTTCGATGCTACGCAAGCCGAGCAGGCTCACGAACGTCTCGACAGCCCGCTGGCGCAGCGCTTCACCGCTGCCGAGCGTGCGGTTGGTGAGCAGCCCGAAGGCCTGGCTGAGTATCGCCAACGGCTGCAGGCGCAACCGCCACGAGGCGCGCGCCTGGAGTTGATCAAGCGGCTCGATGCGGCTGCGCGCACCACCGAGCTGGCCAGCCTGCTGCGTTACGAAGTCGGCAAGACTCAGGCACTGCTGGCGCTAAGGGCGCGGGGCGAGAATCTTGCTGAGGCCGAGCTGCAGGCGCAGACGCAGAAGCAGGCCGATGCCATTCGCCAGTCCAGCGAGCAGGCAGTGGAAACCTTCATGTTCTATGCCTACCGGCAGATGCCCAGCGATCAACTCGCCGAGTATGCGGCGCTATACGAGCACGCCAGCGTCAGCCAACTGCTCGCCATCAGCCTGGAAGTGGTGCCGCAGCTGTTCGCCGAGCGTCGTGAACAACTGCGCAAGCGGGTCGGCAATCCGTAGTTATCGAGCCGGGCGCTGTCAGAGTGGATGCTGATACTGCGCCGCCAGCTCGCGCAGGGCGACCTCGGCACTGAGTACCTTGCTGACTGCGTCTTCGGCTTTTTCCCGGCTCACGCCCAGGGCCTCGAACAGGTCATCTGGAATATCGCTCTGCGGCCCGGCACCGATGCCACGGTTACGCAGCAGGCTGACCGCCAGGCACACCAGATTGGGGAAGGCCGCGCTGTCACCGGCATAGGACGCGTCGTGCTGGAAGCGCAGGGCGCTGGACAGCTCCTCCGGCATATCCCAGTGGCGCATCAGCCAGGCACCGATCTGCTCGCGGGTGATGCCCAGCAGGTGCTGCTCGATATGGCTGTGCGACAGATGCGGGTTGACCTCCAGATGACGGCAGATCAGCGAGAAGTGCGGCGGGAAGACGTGCGCCAGGACCAGATAACCGAAGTTGTGCAGCAGGCCGGCAAGATAGGTCAGGCCGGCTTCCGGGCGTTGTGCGCGCGGCATGGCGCGGGTCAGGCCTTCGATCACCGCGGCGGTGTAGATCGCCTGTTGCCAGTAGGGCGTGGCGTGTTGCGGCTGGTCCTTGGGCAGGCTCAGGGTCTTACCCAGCGCCAGGCCAAGTGCCAGGTTGATCACCAGGTCGAAGCCCAGCACGCGGACGATGGCATCTTCCACCGAGCGAATCCTGCCGGGCGCGGCGTAGTAGGGCGAGGCGGCCCAGCTGACCACCTGGGCCGCCAGTGCCGGGTCGGTCTCGACCACACCGGTGATATCGTCCACCGTGGCATTGGGATCGACCCGCAGCTTGATGATCTTCTGCGCGGTTTCCGGCAGTGGTGGAATCTCGATGGTTTCTTCCAGCCGCTGCTGGATGCGCCGCGCGGTAAAGGCCTGCACGGCCTGGGTGATCTCCGCGCGGTCATCATGCGGGCGATCCAGGTTTGGTTTGATCGCGCTCACCGGCTCACCGAAACGCGCGGCGCTGGCCTTGCTCAGCAGCGTCTTGAAGGCTTCGGTGGGGACTTCCAGCAACACGCCGGGCTGGCCGGAGTCGATCAGCAGGCTGGGTACCTGCAGCAGGCGCTCTTCATAGAGGCAGGGCGAGCTGGTCAGCGGTGGCAGGCCAGGCAGGGCGGCCAGGTTGTGCTTGCCGAGCATGCGCTCCAGGCGCTCGGGTTTGACCGCAGTGAGCTGACGCCCGGTCAGTTCCGCCAGACGCGACAGATCCAGCAGGTGGCTGCGCGGGTAGAGCACCAGCAGGGCGCCAACGGCATCGTCCACCAGTACGGCCTGCAGGCGCGCCTCGCTCGGCTGGCCTGGTCGCTCCGCACGCACCTGGTAGGGTACGGCGAGTTTCTCCAGCAGTTGCACGATCACGGCGGGCGGTTGCGCAGTGGCGTTGGCGGCGAGGGCAGCTTCAGTCATATCGATATCCAGCGTTGGCGCATATGCCTCGGAGTATAACCAGCGAGGATTTGCGCAATGGTTCGTGGCGACGGTTGTCCTGTGAACAGGGTCACACTTGACCGTATTGCTGGCCATGACGCAACCAGCGTTCCAGCAATGGAGCCACATGTTGTGGCCAATGTTCCAGAAGTGCCTGCGCGGCATCGCGAACCGCAGGTAGCAGATCGGCGTCGCGCATCAGGTCGGCGACCTTGAACTGCAGCAGACCGGTCTGCCGGGTACCGAGCATTTCACCGGGGCCACGCAGTTCCAGGTCTTTCTCGGCGATAACGAAGCCATCGGTGGTTTCACGCATGATCGCCAGGCGTTCGCGGCCGAGCTGCGACAGCGGCGCGTGGTAGAGCAGCACGCAGTGGCTGGCCGCACTGCCCCGACCGACCCGGCCGCGCAACTGGTGCAACTGGGCCAGACCGAGGCGCTCGGGGTTCTCGATGATCATCAGGCTGGCGTTGGGCACGTCGACGCCCACCTCGATCACCGTGGTGGCCACCAGCAGCTGCAGCTTGCCCTGCTTGAATTCATCCATCACCGCGGCCTTTTCGGCCGGTTTCATGCGCCCGTGGATCAGCCCGACGCGCAGCTCGCCGAGCGCGGCGGAGAGTTCCTCGTAGCTGGTTTCCGCAGCCTGGCAAGTCAGTTCCTCGGATTCTTCGATCAGGGTGCACACCCAATAGGCCTGGCGGCCCTGCTGGCAGGCGTTGCGCACCCGTTCGACCACCTCATCGCGGCGGCTGTCGGCAATCACCAGGGTATTGACCGGCGTGCGCCCGGGCGGCAGTTCGTCGAGGATCGAGGTGTCCAGGTCGGCATAGGCGCTCATCGCCAGGGTGCGCGGAATGGGCGTGGCGGTCATGATCAGCTGATGCGGGCTCAAGCGCCCGTCGATGCCTTTCCGGCGCAGGGCCAGGCGTTGCTGCACGCCAAAGCGATGCTGCTCGTCGATGATCACCAGGGCCAGGCGCTTGAACTTCACTTCGTCCTGGAACAGCGCGTGGGTGCCGACCACCATCGGGCAGCCGCCGGCGATCTGTTCCAGTGCGGCGGCGCGGGCCTTGCCCTTGAGCTTGCCGGCCAGCCAGGCCACTTCCAGGCCAAGTGGTGCCAGCCATTTGCTGAAGTTGAGGAAGTGCTGCTCGGCAAGAATTTCGGTGGGCGCCATCAGCGCCACTTGATAACCGGCCTCCAGCGCCTGCAGTGCGGCCAGGGCGGCGACCACCGTCTTGCCGGCGCCGACGTCGCCCTGCACCAGGCGCAGCATCGGCTCGCTCTGCGCCAGGTCGTATGCAATCTCGGCGCCGACTCGTTGCTGCGCGCCGGTGGGGGCGAAGCCGAGTTTGGCGAGGTATTGCTGCGGCAGCTTTTTCGCCGGCGGCAGCGCCGGCGCCTGTTGCGCGCGGACCTGTTCGCGCAGGCGCTGCAGGGACAACTGGTGAGTCAGCAATTCTTCGAAGGCCAGGCGGTGCTGCGCCCAGTGGCGACCCTCGGCGAGTTCTTCGACATCAGCGTCTGGCGGCGGCCTGTGCAGGTAGCGAATGGCCTCATCCAGGGGCGCCAGGCGATAGTCGCGGGCCAGCTCGTCGGGCAGCCAGTCCGGCAGGCTGCGTGGGCCGAGCCGCGCCAATGCCTGCTGGCTGAGCTGGCGCAGGCGCTGTTGGGTCAGGCCTTCGGTGGTCGGGTAGATGGGCGTCAGGCTCTGTTCCACCGGGGCCGCTTCGTCGCCGCTCTGCGCGCGGTACTCCGGATGGTAGATCTCCAGGCCGGTGGCGCCGGGGCGTACTTCACCGTAGCAGCGCAGGGCGGTGCCGCGCTTGAGGCCTTCCTTCTGCGCCTGGCTGAAGTGGAAGAAGCGAAGGCTCAGGGTGCCGCTGCCGTCCTGCAGGCGCACCAGCAGGCTGCGCCGGCGGCCCATGACCACGTCGGCACCTGCGACGATGCCCTCGACCACCGCATCCTGCCCGGGGCGCAGCGCGCCGATGGGGGTGATGCGGGTGCGATCCTGGTAGCGCAGTGGCAGGTGGAACAGCACGTCCTGCAGGTTTTCCAGGCCGACCTTGGCGAGTTTTTCCGCCAGCGCGGCGCCTACGCCTTTCAGCGCGGTGACGGAAACCGCTGACAGCTCGCTCACTTCCGGCCTCAGGCGCTCTTGGTCTGCGGGCTGCGGGCGACCGAGCAGAGGCGGATGGAGTCGGCCAGCACTTCGATGGCGTTGGGCCGCGGGAAGCTGGCGCGCCAGGCGATGGCCACGGTGCGAAACGGCACCGGTGCGCTGAGCGGACGCACTTCGATCACACCAGGCGCATAGTGATGGCTGTCCACCGCCGAGAACGGCAGGATCGACACGCCCAGGCCGGAGGCGACCATATGGCGGATGGTTTCCAGCGAGCTGGACTCCACCGTGGTGTGCTTGCCGTGGTCATCGCCGCCCTTGCGCAGGGTAGGGCAGGCTTCCAGCACCTGATCGCGGAAGCAGTGGCCTTCACCGAGCAGCAGCAGGCTCTTGTCGTTGAGCAGCTTGGTGTCGATGGTTTCCATCGCCGCCCAGGGGTGGCCGGCTGGCAGCAGCGCGTAGAACGGCTCGTCGTACAGCGGCTTGGTCAGTACATCGGCTTCCTGGAAGGGCAGGGCGATGATAATGGCGTCCAGCTCGCCGGTGCGCAGCTTGTCGCGCAGGATATGGGTGAAGTTTTCCTCGATGTACAGCGGCATGTCCGGAGCGACCCGGTGCAGCTGCGGAATCAGGTGCGGGAACAAGTAGGGGCCGACGGTGTAGATGGCGCCGATCTTCAGCGGCGCGGCCAGCTGGTTCTTGCCGGCCTGGGCCAGCTCGCGAATGCCCTGGGCCTGCTCCAGCACCTTCTGCGCCTGGGTGACGATGCCTTCACCGACCGGTGTCAGGCGCACGGCGCTCTTGCTGCGCTCGAAGATCAGCACACCGAGCTCGTCCTCCAGCTTCTTCACGCCGACCGACAAGGTCGGCTGGCTGACGTGGCAGCGCTCGGCGGCGCGGCCGAAATGCTGTTCCTGGGCAAGGGTGACGATGTAGCGCAGCTCGGTGAGGGTCATAGTGTTTATCCATTAAGTTGCCGCCAAGCATAGCCTTTGCAAACAGATGAACCAACCGCGCTAATAGACTGTTGCAAAACTATCTCGACTTTCTCGTATGCGGCGCCCTTTTCCCAGCAGTCGATGCGGTCCGCTAACTGCTTCGGCTCGGGTGCCCTGCTTCGCTCTATCTCCTGCATCCATGCAGTCGTCGTCGAGGTTTTCAAACGGCCTGTTACACTGCCCGTTCGCCTAAAAGTCAGGGAGTAAAGCATGTCGGGATGCAACAGCCTGCTGATCGCCGGGTGCGGGGACGTCGGTACCCGTCTTGGTCTGCGTATGGCCGAACAGGGCTGGCGCGTGCTGGGTATGCGCCGCAACGTGGCCGTGCTGCCGGCTGCCATCGAAGCGCTGGAGGGCGATCTGCATACCGATGCCTGCCCGCCGGATTGGCCGCAGGGTCAGCTGGACTACCTGGTGTACTGCGCGGCGGCGACCCAGCACGACGAAGCGGGCTACCGCGCCGCCTATGTCGATGGCATGCGCCGCGTGCTGGGCTGGCTGGCGCAGCATGGCCAGCGACCCCGGCGCATTCTGTTCGCCTCCAGCAGCGGCGTATACGGGCAGCAGGAGGGCGAATGGATCGATGAGGACTCTCCGGCCGAAGCCCAGAGCTTTTCCGCCGTGATCATGCGTGAGGCCGAGCGTGTCGCGTTGGAAAGCGGCCTGCCGGCGACCACGGTGCGCCTGACCGGCCTCTACGGCCCCGGCCGCGAATGGCTGCTGAGCCAGGTGCGCGGCGGCTATCGGGTCAGCGAGACGCCACCGCTGTATGGCAACCGCATTCATGTCGATGACGCAGCGGGGCTGCTCGCCACACTGCTGCAGGCCGACGCTGCGGGCATGCCCCTGGCCGATTGTTACCTGGGTGTCGACGACGAACCGGCGCCGTTGCACGAAGTGGTGGGCTGGTTGCGTGAGCAACTGGGCGTCAGCCATTGGAGCGATGAACAGCGCGTGCGCCGAGCCGGCAGCAAGCGTTGCAGCAACGCCCGCGCCCGTGCGCTGGGTTGGGCGCCGCAGCATCCCAGCTATCGCGAGGGTTATGCGGCGATCCTCGCCGAGCGTTGAGGTGGGCGCCAACAGCCTGTTGGCCAAGCCCTGGTTGCCGGGCGTCGAGCTGTTTCACGCCGATTTCTCCGGGCAGGCGTTCGGCCGCCACAGCCACGATGCCTTTGCCATCGGCGCCATCGTGCAGGGTGTCGGGGGCTACCAGTGTCGTGGTCAGCGCTATGCGCTGCCTGCCGGCACCTTGTCGCTGATGAACCCGGACGAGCCGCATACCGGGCACGCCGAGTCTGCGCGGGTCGTCTATCGCATGCTCTATATCGAGGAATCGCGCCTGCCCGCACTGCTCGGCCGCAAGCGGCTGCCCGGCGGCTTTCGCGAACTCAATCCGGCCGATGATGGGCAGGTGGCGGTCAGCCTGGCGCGCTTGGCGGGTGCTTTCGGGTGCAGCGATGCGCTGGCGCTGGAAAGCGAGCTTCTGGCTCTTCTGGAGCTGGTGTTCGTGCGTCACGGCGGCTTGCGCCAGGCGCGGCCGGCATCACGCGACAGCGGAGTGACGGCGTATTTGCGCGATTACCTCGAAGCCCACTACACCGAGGCCGTCAGCCTGGAGCAGCTGGCCGCGCTGGTGCAGCGCCACCCGCGCCACCTGATCGAGGCGTTTCGCCGTGCCTATGGCGTGCCGCCGCACACTTACCTGCTGCAGCGCCGGGTGCGTGAGGCCAAGCGCAGGTTGGTGCAGGGACAGGTGCTGGCCGAGGTCGCACTGGAGCTGGGCTTCTATGACCAGGCGCATTTCAACGGCGTTTTTCGCCGTTTTACCGGGGTCACGCCGGGGCGTTTTCGCCTGCTGGCGCGATCCTGATTCTCATTGCGCAGGGCTAACAACCTCGGCCGCGATGCTGGCTGCCTGACTTTCTTCCAATACAGCGCTACTGGTCATTGTCGACACTGCCTCCGCCAAACGGAGGCCCCATGTTCGCGTTGTTTATGCTGGTTGCCGGTACCCATTTCGCTGCCTTGCTGTCGCCGGGCCCGGACTTCTTTCTGTTGATTCGTACCGCGCTGACGAAAGGGCGGCGCCAGGCCGATGGTTGTGCCTGTGGCATCGCCCTGGCCAACCTGCTGAGCATGCTGCTGGTGCTGTTCGTCATGGCGCTGTTGCCTGCCGAAGGTAACTGGCTGTGGCGCGGTTTGCAGGTTGTCGGTGGGCTGTATTTCGCCTGGATCGGCCTACAGGCGCTGGCTTCGCAGCGGGAGCTGGTGCTGCCGCAGGGCGAGCAGCAGCGGCTGGGCGGGATGTGGAAGGGCATGCGCCAGGGTCTTCTGGCCAGCAGCCTCAACCCCAAGCTGCCGCTGTTCTATGCCGGTCTGTTCGGGGTGCTGCGCGAATCGGCGATACCGGCATGGGGGCTGGGCCTGGCAATGCTATGGATGACCCTGGTGGTGCTGTTCTGGGATCTGGCGCTGGTGCGCCTGCTGGATCAGGAACGCTGGCGCGGCTGGTTGCAGCGTCGTGTGCGCTGGCTGGACCGTGGCTGTGGCGGCTTGCTGCTGGCGCTGGGTGGCTGGTTGTTGCTGGGTGCCTTGTAGCGTGGCGCCGCTCCTTTGCGGGCGGCGCATAGCGATCAGCGGCGCTTGAGCAACCAGCGCTGCGGGCCGGGCTGGTACTCGGGCATCTCGTCGAACTGGGCGCGGTTCTGCGCTTCGAAGATGCGCAGCTGATTGCCTTCATGCACGAACAGCCAGGGGCTGCCCCGCTCGCCGGCCTGCAGCCAGATGCTGTCATGTTCGCCGCTCATGGCCGCGCAATCACCCGCCAGGCACAGGGCGAAGCGTTCGGCGCCAGGCAGGCCCTGGACCTGACCGTCGCTGTTGAAGCGCACCAGGCCGCCCTGGCCGAGACCTTCCTCGATCAGCCAGTCGCCGCCCAGGTAGTCGCGGTACAGCGCCTGTTCGAAGCTGCTGCCCAGCGCTTTGGACTCGCCGGAAACACGGGCAAAGTGCTGTTCGGGCCAGTAGCCGCTGACGATCTGCACCAGTTCGCCGTTCTGAATGGCAAGCTGCTCCTTGTAGTCGCCATAGAAGGTCACCTGCCAGCGGCTTTCCCCTGCGCTCTGCAGCTTGCCCTCGGCCAGTTCGAAGCCGTTGCTGTAGCTGGCCTGCTGCTGCTCGGGGGCGATCTGCCATTCCAGATTGGGGCCATAGGCGAGCAGGGCTTCGCGCAGGCGACCGCTTTCGCGGGCGGCATCGATGGCCGCCTGGTTGATCCAGGTTCCGCTCGGGTCGTTGTTCGGCGCGCTGGCGCAGCCGCCGAGCAGGGCGGTCAATAACAGCAGAGCAAGCAGACGCATGGCGATCTCCATGCCGGGAAAGGGGAGAGCGGGGCCTGGTGCCCCGCTCGAACGACTTACTCGATGACCAGGATGGCGTCCATTTCCACCTGCGCACCCTTCGGCAGGGCGGCCACACCGATGGCGGCGCGCGCCGGGTAGGGTTGCTCGAAGTAGCGGCCCATCACCTCGTTGACCTTGGCGAAGTGCGAGAGATCGGTGAGGAAGATGTTCAGCTTGACGATGTCCTTGAACGAGCCGCCGGCGGCTTCGGCAACGGCCTTGAGGTTCTCGAACACCTGCACGGTCTGTGCTTCGAAGCCTTCGACCAGTTCCATGCTCACCGGGTCCAGCGGGATCTGGCCGGACATGTAGACGGTGTTGCCGGCCTTGATCGCCTGGGAGTAGGTGCCGATGGCGGCGGGGGCCTTGTCGCTGGTGATGACGGTCTTGCTCATGAATCGCTCCTTGTGAGAACTGGCTGGGTCGAGCGCCCAGCCTACAGAATCGAAATAGGGGAATTGTGTCAGGCGCGTACTCGGGTGATACGCATCACGCCCTTGAGCGCGCGCAGTTTCTTGATCACCCGGGCCAGGTGCACGCGGTCATGCACGCTGACCACCAGCTGCACGACGCTGATGCGGCCGTCGCGTTCGTCCATGCTGATCTTCTCGATGTTGCCATCGGCGGCATTGACGCTGCTGGCCAGCAGGGCGATCAGGCCGCGCTGGTGCTCCAGTTCGACGCGCAGTTCGACGTTGAATTCGCCGGTGACGTCCTTGGCCCAGTTGAGCTGGATGCACTTTTCCGGGTTGTGGCGGATGTCGACGATGTTCCGACAGCTTTCCATGTGCACCACCATGCCCTTGCCGGCGGACAGGTAGCCGACGATAGGGTCGCCCGGAATCGGCGTGCAGCACTTGGCGTAGCTCATCACCAGGCCTTCGGTGCCGCGGATCGCCAGCGGCCCTTCGCTGCTCGGCAGGGTCTCGTCGCCACTCTCGGCCAGCAGGCGACGGGCCACGACATAGGCCATGCGATTGCCCAGGCCGATGTCTTCGAGCAGATCCTCGATGACTTCCTGGCGGTATTCACCGAGCACCGCCTGTACGCGCTCGGGGGCAATCTTCTCCAGGTGCGTGTCGAAGCTGGCCAGGACCTTGTTCAGCAGGCGTTCGCCGAGGCTGATGGATTCCGAGCGGCGCTGCTGCTTGAGGGCGTGGCGAATGTGCGTGCGCGCCTTGCCGGTGACCACGAAGTTGAGCCAGGCCGGATTCGGTCGGGCGCCCGGCGCGGTGACGATTTCCACCGTCGAGCCGCTTTCCAGCGCCTGCGACAGCGGTGCCAGGCGGCGGTTGATGCGGCAGGCGATGCAGGTATTGCCGACGTCGGTATGCACCGCGTAGGCGAAGTCGACCGCGGTGGAGCCTTTCGGCAGCTCCATGATGCGGCCCTTGGGCGTGAACACGTAGACCTCGTCCGGGAACAG
>NZ_DJSX01000005.1:0-24204 GCF_002439135.1 Pseudomonas sp. UBA6323
TCGGCTCGTCACCGTCTGTCAGGGCGACAGCAGAAGCGAGCAGTTGCTGCTGGCCGGCGTCGCCAGCGCGTTGCAAGGCAGCAGCGTCGAACTCTGGAAAGCGCCCTGCGGCAGCGGCGACAGCCGTGTGCAAACGCGCAAGGCGGTGGCCATGCACAGCCCCGAGGCGCTGGCACAGATCGCCGAGCCGCGTCTGGTTCAGGCCGAACGCAGGGCCGAGCTGGCAGCGCAATGGCAGCAGGTACTGGCTGATGACGCGCTGATTCGCCGTTGGCAGGCGGGCGTCTTCTCCGGCGAATGCTACCAGGCTATCGATGCCGCGCTGGTCACTGGCGCCAGCGCCCAGGCACAACCACTGGCGAGGCTGATGGCCGAGGTCATGGCGCGCAGCGATGGTTTCTTCGCCACCGATTTCTTTCTGTTCTGGCGCGTCCGTGAACTGGC
The DNA here is from genome assembly GCF_002439135.1 of Pseudomonas sp. UBA6323. Taxonomy (NCBI): domain Bacteria; kingdom Pseudomonadati; phylum Pseudomonadota; class Gammaproteobacteria; order Pseudomonadales; family Pseudomonadaceae; genus Pseudomonas; species Pseudomonas sp. UBA6323. Next base: position 445 of record NZ_DJSX01000005.1, read on the forward strand.
GGCCGCCGGCCTGCTGGCGCTCAGTGGCGAGCCCGGTGAATACGGTTATCAGGGTTTGCAGGTGCGTCGCGCCTGATTCGGCTTGTTGCATGTCCAGGGAGGACAGGATGCGTTACCTACCCCTATTGATGCTCGCTACCGTGATGCCGGTGAGCGCCGAACTGCGTATCGACGATCTGCACGCCAAGCGCAGCGAGTGGGAAACCTACCGTTTCCCGCTGTTCAAGGGCCACAGCCCTGCCATCCGGCGGATCAACCCTTATCTGCACGCCATGGAACTGGAAGGATTGCCGGGGCGCTTCGAGCGTTCGCCTTTCGAGCGCATCTGGCCGAAGGAAGGTGAGATCTGGGGCACCAACAGCCTGGATTACCGGATCGACACGGAGCAACCCGGCTTTCTGTCCCTGACCATCAGCGGCGAGTACACCGGGGCCTATACCAGCATGGGCCATGTCACCTACGCGTTCGACTTGGCCAGCGGCCAGCCCATTGGCCTGAGCCAGCTCTTCACATCGGCTGGTCTGCAACGGCTGGGCGAACGCATCGGCAGAGAACGAAGCAAGCGCATCGAAGACTATCTGGCCGGTATTCCGGTACCCGGCGGACATACCGAAGAGTTGTTATCGCTCTCCCCTGACGACCACGACGAACGCAGCGACGAACAGCGGGATATGTATCGTCAGTGTTTGCCCAGTCGTAGCAAGGCCGACCTTCGCTACGACCGCCTGCAACTCGGCAAACAACGACTGACGCTGAGCGCCGAAAGCTGCGCGCCCCATGTGGCACGAGCCCTGGATGACCTCGGCGAGTTCGTCAACAGCGTGCCCTATGCCGGGCTTGACGCTGACCTCAGCGCCTACGGGCGCTGCCTGCTGCTGGAACGACGCAGCGACTGCCAGCATCCGGGCGACCTGAAGGCCGGCGGTGTGTACTGGGGCAAGATCGGCGGCCGCTATCCCATCACCCTGGTCGTCGGCACCAGCGAGAATAGCCGCCCGCAATCCAGCGCCTACTTCTACGACAAGTACGCCACGCGCATCGAGCTGGATGGTCGAGAGCTCCACGACGGGCGCCTGCACCTGCGGGAAGGCGGCGACACCCCGGCCAGCTTCGACCTGCACCTGCAACCGAATGGCTCCCTGGTCGGCACCTGGCAGCAGGAAGGCGGCAAGGCCCTGCCGGTGGTTCTTCACTGAACCCGGCCACGCGTTTCGTCCTCACCGCTGGCTGCCCATAACTGGAAGCTTCGCGGACAAGTCCGCTCCCACAGGGGGGCGGTGGCTGATCGTGGGAGCGGACTTGTCCGCGAAGCGCGCAGCGCTCGATCACCCCGTAAATAAGGTTACTTACGAAAGAACTCGCCCGGCGTTACGCCGAACTGCTGGCGACAGGCGGCGATGAAGACCGACAACGAGTCGTAGCCGCAGACCAGCGCCACATCGGTGACACCAATTCGATTGCCAGGATGGTTTTCAGACATTGTGACAAGCTACTAACCCGCCTCACAAATCTGAAAAGTTTCGCGGACAAGTCCGCTCCCACAGATGGCGGTGGCTGACTCGTGGGAGCGGACTTGTCCGCGAAGTGCGCTGCGCCGGATCACCCTGAGAACAGCGACTACTCGCGAAAGAACTCCCCAGGCGTTGCGCCGAACTGGCGGCGAAAGGCGGCGATAAAGGCCGATAGCGAGTCGTAACCACAGGCGAGCGCCACGTCGGTGACGCGCTCGCCCTGCTCCAGCGGAGTCAAGGCATCGAGCAGGCGCTGACGCTGGCGCCAGCCGCGGAAACTCAGACCGGTTTCGCGCAGGAACAGTCGGCTCAGGGTCTTCTCCGAGACGCCCAGGCGCTCGGCCCAGTCCCCCAGGCCAAGCTGGCGCAGGTTGGCATCTTCAAGCCCCTGGCATACCTCGCGCAGCCGCGCGTCCTGCGGCAACGGCAACACCAACGCCACTTCCGGCGCTGCCTGGAGTTCATCCAACAACACCGACGCCAGCCTGCCCGGTGCGCCTTGCTCGTCGTACTCGGCCGGCAGGTCGCTGAAGCGGCGGATCAACTCGCGCAGCAGCGGGCTGACCGCCAGCACCCGGCACGCATCCGGCCCCCAGGGCACGGCGTTGCCGTCGATGTACAGGCTACGCATTTCGGTGCGCGGCGAGCTGAACACGCGGTGCTCGACACCGGCCGGCACCCATACCGCGCGTTGCGGCGGAGCGACGAAACGGGCCCCGGCGGTCTGCACTTCGAGCACCCCGGCGATGGCATAGGACAATTGCACCCAGGGGTGCGTATGGCGAAAGGTCAGCGCCCGGTTGGTCAGCGATTCGACCCGGCCGTAGAGCGGCCGCGGCAGGCTCGGCAGTTCGGGAAGGTTGCGATAGAAGGCGGCTGGATGTCTGTTTGGCGACACTTGCTGGCTCATTGGCGTTAGTCGGAAATTTTCGATGACGATAATGTGGCGACCTTCCGTATCGCAAGCCCGAGATTCGCCATGTTCCTGCGCCGCCTGTTACCCGATGCCTTCACCATGACCCTGCTTGCCGTGGTACTCGCCGCCACGCTGTTGCCTGCCAGCGGCCAGATCGCGACGATCTTCGAGTGGATCACCAACCTGGCCATCGCCCTGCTGTTCTTCCTGCATGGCGCCAAGCTGTCGCGCCAGGCGATCATCGCCGGGGCCGGGCACTGGCGCCTGCACCTGCTGGTGTTCTCATGCACCTTCATCCTCTTCCCGCTGCTCGGCCTGGCGCTCAAGCCGGCGCTGGAGCCGTTGCTGGGCAATGAGCTGTATCTGGGCATGCTCTACCTGTGTGCCCTGCCGGCCACCGTGCAGTCGGCCATCGCCTTCACCTCGCTGGCACGCGGGAATATCCCGGCAGCCATCTGCAGCGCGGCGGCCTCGAGCCTGCTCGGCATCTTCGTCACTCCGCTGCTGGTGGCGCTGCTGATGGGCGTGCAGGGCGACAGCGGCTCGACCCTCGACGCCATCGGCAAGATCAGCCTGCAACTGCTGCTGCCGTTCGTACTCGGGCAGATCGCCCAGCGTTGGATCGGCGCCTGGGTGACTAAGAACAAGAGCTGGCTGAAATACGTCGACCAAAGCTCGATCCTGCTGGTGGTCTACACCGCTTTCAGCGCCGCGGTGATCGGCGGCCTGTGGCAGGAGGTGCCGCTGCTCACCCTGCTGGCCGTGACCTTCGCCTGCTGCGTATTGCTGGCCCTGGCGCTGGTGCTGACCCATTTGCTCGGCAAATGGCTGGGCTTCAGCCTGGAAGATCGCATCACCATTCTCTTCTGCGGTTCGAAGAAGAGCCTGGCCACCGGCGTGCCCATGGCCCAGGTGCTATTCGCCGGCGGCGCCATTGGCGTGCTGATCCTGCCGCTGATGCTGTTCCACCAGATTCAGCTGATGGTCTGCGCGGTGCTGGCGCAGCGTTACGCCAAGCGCGAGGAAACGCCGCAGACCGCGACGGCTTGATCGCCTCGCGACAGAAGGGACTTGCTCGAACAACAAATAACTGTATTTTTATACAGTACATTTTGGAGTCCGAGCATGTCCGCCAGCCTGCCGCCACGAGGCCGTGGCACCGCCAGCAATCCGCACAACCGCTTCGCCCCGACGCGCTCGGAGCATGAAGACGACGGTTGGTATCAGGAAGAGACGCCGCTGAGCCGCGCCACCGAAGTGCGCAAGGAAAAGGCCAAGACCGCGATCACCCACAACAACTCACCGGACGTCGGCTTCGACCGTTCGGTGAATCCCTATCGCGGCTGCGAACACGGTTGCATCTACTGCTTCGCCAGGCCGAGTCATGCTTATTGGGACCTGTCGCCGGGCATCGACTTCGAAACCCGACTGATCGCCAAGACCAATCTGGCCGAGCGCCTCGAAGAACAGTTGCAGAAGCCTGGCTACGTGCCGCAGCCCATCGCCCTGGGCATCAACACCGACGCCTACCAGCCGATCGAACGCGAACAGCGCCTGACCCGCCAGGCGCTGGAGATACTGCTGCGTTACAAGCATCCGCTGCACATCATCACCAAGGGTTCGCTGATTCTGCGCGACCTCGACCTGCTCAGCGAACTGGCCAGCCATAACCTGGTCAGCGTGGCCTTCAGCCTGACCACCCTGGACGACGAGCTGAAACGCATCATGGAGCCTCGAACCGCGGCGCCGGCCGCCCGCCTGCGCGCCATGCGCACGCTGCATGAGGCCGGCGTGCCGGTGAGTGTGATGTGCGCACCGATGATTCCGATGATCAACGACATGGAACTCGAGCACCTGCTCGAAGCCGCGCGCGATGCCGGCGCACGTTCGGCGGGTTACGTGCTGCTGCGCCTGCCGCTGGAGATCGCCGAACTGTTCGAACAGTGGCTGCAGGCGCATTTTCCCGACCGCGCCGAGCATGTGATGAGCCTGATTCGCCAGAGCCGTGGCGGCAAGAACTACGACAGTCGCTTCGGCAGCCGCATGCGTGGCGAGGGCCAGTTCGCCGACCTGCTGCAGCAGCGTTTCCGCCTGGCGCGGCGCAAGCTCGGCCTGGATCGTCGCGACAGTTTTACGCTGGACTGTTCGCAGTTCTGCCCGCCGGGTGCGCAATTGAGCCTGCTCTGACTTGGCCGCGCCGCTCGATATGTTAAAACGTGGTGACTCTAGGCATTGACCGACGAAGCCCATGACCCGTACAGCCCGCGTAGCCGACCCGTCCTACGAACTGATGGACGACCACGAAGGCCATTCGCTGATCTACCGCCAGCACGGCTTTCCCTCGCCGCTGGTGCGCTGGCACTTCCACAAGGAATACGAGCTGCACCTGATCGTCGCCAGCTCGGGCAAGGTGTTCATCGGCGACTACATCGGCAACTTCTCGCCCTACACCCTGTTCCTCACCGGCCCCGGCCTGCCGCATAACTGGATCAGCCAGGTCGAGGACGGCGAAGTGGTCGAGACCCGCGACATGCTGGTCAACTTCACCGACGAAGTACTGGAAAGCGGCACCGCGGTGTTCGCCGAATTGAAAAGCCTGCAGCCATTGCTGGCCCGCGCGCAGTTCGGCATCGAATTTCGCGACCCACAGGTGATTCGCCAGGCCGCCGCTCTGCTCGGCAAGATCGCCAGCAGCCGCGGCATCAGCCGCCTGGGCCACTTCTTCATACTCATGGAGTTGCTGGCCGGCAGTGAGGACTACCAGCTGCTCTCGGCCGTGACCTCCTCCGAGTTCGGCGACGAGCAGCATGTCGAGCGCATCAACCGCGCGGTGGACTACATCTTCCAGCACTATGCGCAGGGCATCAGCCAGGAAGAGGTCGCCGACTACCTGGGCATGACGCCCACCTACTTCTCGCGCTTCTTCAAACAGGCCACTGGCCGCGGCTTCGTCGAGTTCGTCAATCGCCTGCGCGTGAGCAAATCCTGCGAACTACTGAGCAAGAGCGACAAGCCGGTGACCGAGGTGTGCTTCGAGTCCGGCTTCAGCAACATTTCCAACTTCAATCGCCGCTTCCAGCAGCTCAAGGGCATGACGCCCACGGGCTATCGCAAGCTGGTGGTGCAGCGCCTGACCGAGCAAAACCTGTACTGATTCGGCGGTGGCTTCTGCTGCCTGCATTGCGGCGACCGCTCTGCCAGGCAGTTTTCATCCGCGTTCGCGCTATGTTCCAGCGGACTCTCAAGTGCAAAAAAGTATCGATCACTGTGCGCTCTAGGATTTGTTCGCGCGAGTCTGCGGGGGTGTAATCGGGCCCGAGCGAAACAAAAACAATAACGTTCTTCCGTAGCCGCACCGGCGCGGGAGAGGAGTTCACAAGCATGAACAACGCGATCAAAGCCCTCGTTGCAGCCTCCTGCCTGTCCCTCACCGCGGTCGCCCAGAGCGCCGAAACCCTGACCATCGCCACAGTCAACAACAGCGACATGATCCGCATGCAGCGCCTGGCGAAAACCTTCGAAGAGCAGAACCCGGACATCAAACTCAAGTGGGTGGTGCTCGAAGAGAACGTGCTGCGCCAGCGCCTGACCACCGACATCGCCACTCAGGGCGGCCAGTTCGACGTGCTCACCATCGGCATGTACGAAGCGGCGCTGTGGGGCGAAAAAGGCTGGCTGGAGCCGATGACCGAGCTGCCGGCCGACTACGATCTGGACGACGTTTTCCCCTCGGTACGCGAGGGCCTGTCGGCCAAGGGCACGCTGTATGCCCTGCCCTTCTATGCCGAAGCCTCGATCACCTACTACCGCACCGACCTGTTCGAACAAGCCGGCCTGACCATGCCCGAGCGGCCGACCTGGGATCAGCTCGCCGAGTTTGCCGGCAAGCTGCATCAGCCGGACAAGGGCGTCTATGGCCTGTGCCTGCGCGGCAAGGCCGGCTGGGGCGAGAACATGGCGCTGATCACCACCCTGGCCAACGCGCACGGCGCGCGCTGGTTCAACGAGCAGTGGCAGCCGGAGTTCACCGGCAGCGAGTGGAAGAACGCGCTGAACTTCTACGTCGACAACATGAAGAAGTACGGCCCGCCGGGCGCTTCCAGCAACGGTTTCAACGAGAACCTGGCGCTGTTCAACAGCGGCAAGTGCGCGCAGTGGGTCGATGCCAGCGTGGCCGGCTCGTTCGTCACCGATGAATCGCAGAGCAAGGTCGCCGACTCGGTCGGCTTCACCTTCGCCCCGACCCAGACCACCGACAAGGGCGCGTCGTGGCTGTACTCCTGGGCGCTGGCGATTCCGACCAGTTCCAAATCCAAGGAAGCGGCCAAGACCTTCAGCGCCTGGGCGACCTCCAAGGCCTATGCCGAGCTCGTGGCCAAGCGCGATGGCGTGGCCAACGTGCCGCCAGGCACCCGCGCCTCGACTTACAGCGATGCCTACATGCAGGCGGCGCCGTTCGCCAAGGTCACCCTGGACTCGCTGAAGAAGGCCGACCCGACCAACCCCAGCGCCAAGCCGGTGCCTTACGTGGGCATTCAGCTGGTGACCATCCCCGAGTTCCAGGCCATCGGCACCAGTGTCGGCAAGCTGTTCGCCGCCGCGCTCACCGGCCAGATGCAACCTGACCAGGCGCTGCAAGCCGCGCAGCAGAGCACCGAGCGGGAAATGAAGCGCGCCGGCTATCCCAAGTAGAGAAGCCGTAGCCGGTAGGGTGGGTTAGCTCCGCCATTGGCTAAATATGTAGGGTGGACAACGCGAAGCTTGTCCACCGCTCCATGTCGCCAATGGTGGACAAAAGAGCGTTGTCCACCCTACGCCTACACACCGAGTCTCTGTCACCACGACACCGCCACGGAGGCATGATGAATTCTCCGGCCATCGACTCACCCGCCACGCAGGCCAGCACGCCTGGCGAGCGCAAGCCGCGGCGTCTGGCGCCCGGCTGGTTTCTGGTCAGCCCGTCGGTGCTCCTGCTGCTGATCTGGATGATCGTGCCGCTGGGCATGACCATTTATTTCTCGCTGATCCGCTACAACCTGCTCTACCCAGGCGAGAACGATTTCGTCGGTCTGGAAAACTTCGAATACTTCGTCACCGATGCCGCCTTCCTCTCTGGCGCCGGCAACACCGTGCTGCTGGTCGGCAGCGTGCTGCTGATAAGCGTGGTGTTTGGCGTGCTGATTTCCGCCTTGCTGGAGGCCAGCGAGTTCTTCGGCCGCGGCATCGTGCGGGTGCTGCTGATCTCGCCGTTCTTCATCATGCCCACGGTCAGCGCGCTGCTGTGGAAGAACCTGATCTTCCACCCGGTATCGGGGATTCTCGCCGCCGTCTGGCAGTTCTTCGGCGCCCAGCCGGTGGACTGGCTGGCGCACCACCCGCTGTTCTCGATCATCCTGATCGTGTCCTGGCAGTGGCTGCCGTTCGCCATCCTGATTCTGATGACCGCCATGCAGTCGCTGGATCAGGAGCAGAAGGAAGCCGCGCGCCTCGACGGCGCCGGCCCCATCGCCATCTTCTGGCACCTGACCCTGCCGCACCTGGCGCGGCCGATTGCCGTGGCGGTAATGATCGAGACCATCTTCCTGCTCTCGGTGACCACCGAGATCTACACCACCACCAGCGGCGGCCCGGGTTACGAATCGACCAACCTGGCCTACCTGATCTACACCCAGGCGCTGCTGCAGTTCGACGTGGGCATGGCCTCCGCCGGCGGGCTGATTGCCGTGGTGATCGCCAACATCGCCGCCATCGTGCTGATCCGCATGATCGGCAAGAACCTCACCGAGCGGCAGTAGGAGCGCAGCATGCTGACCCTGAAACAGTCCCGTCGCCTGCAGAGCTTGGTCATCGGCATCCTCGCCTGGGCCATCGCCGCGGTGATCTTCTTCCCGATTTTCTGGATGGTGCTGACCAGCCTGAAGACCGAGATCGACGCCTTCGCCACGCCGCCGCAGTTCATCTTCATGCCGACGCTGGAGAACTACCTGCACATCAACGAGCGCAGCGACTACTTCGCCTTCGCCTGGAACTCGGTGCTGATCTCCGTCTCGGCGACGCTGCTGGGCATGCTCCTGGCCGTGCCCGCCGCCTATTCCATGGCCTTCTTCGAGAGCAAACGCACCAAGGGCACGCTGCTGTGGATGCTGTCGACCAAGATGCTGCCGCCGGTGGGCGTGCTGGTGCCGATCTACCTGCTGGCCAAGCAGTTCGGCCTGCTCGATTCGCGCCTGGCGCTGATCATCATCTACACCCTGATCAACCTGCCGATCCTGGTGTGGATGGTTTACACCTACTTCAAGGACATTCCTGTGGACATCCTCGAAGCGGCGCGCCTCGATGGCGCCACCACCTGGCAGGAGATCGTCCGCGTGCTGCTGCCGATCGCCCGCGGCGGGCTGGCCTCGACCATGCTGCTGTCGCTGATCCTGTGCTGGAACGAGGCGTTCTGGTCGCTCAACCTGACCAGCTCCGCCGCCGCCCCGCTGACCGCGCTGGTGGCCTCCTACTCCAGCCCCGAGGGGCTGTTCTGGGCCAAGCTTTCCGCCGTCTCGACCCTGGCCTGCGCGCCCATCCTGATCTTCGGCTGGATCAGCCAGAAGCAACTTGTCCGCGGCCTGTCCTTCGGCGCAGTGAAATAACGGGAGAACTCCGACATGGCTGATCTGAAGATCCGCAACCTGAAAAAAGGCTTCGACGGCACGGCGATCATCAAGGGTATCGACCTGGACATCCGCGACCGCGAGTTCGTGGTCTTCGTCGGCCCGTCCGGCTGCGGCAAATCCACCCTGCTACGGCTGATCGCCGGGCTCGAAGAGGTCAGCAGCGGCCATATCGAGCTCGACGGCAAGGACATCACCGACGTCGCCCCGGCCAGGCGCGACCTGGCCATGGTGTTCCAGACCTACGCGCTGTACCCGCACATGACGGTGCGCAAGAACCTCTCCTTCGCCCTCGACCTGGCCCGGGTCGGCAAGCAGGAAGTCGAGGAGAAGGTGGCCAATGCCGCGCGCATCCTGCAACTGGAGGCGCTGCTCGAGCGTAAACCCAAGCAGCTCTCCGGTGGCCAGCGCCAGCGCGTGGCCATCGGCCGCGCCATCGTGCGCAACCCGAAGATCTTCCTGTTCGACGAGCCGCTGTCCAATCTCGACGCCGCCCTGCGCGTGCAAACGCGCCTGGAGCTGGCGCGGCTGCACAAGGACCTGCAGGCGACCATGATCTATGTGACCCACGATCAGGTCGAAGCCATGACCCTGGCCGACAAGGTCGTGGTGCTCAATGGCGGCCGTGTCGAGCAGGTCGGCTCGCCGCTGGAGCTGTACCACCACCCGGCCAACCTGTTCGTCGCCGGCTTTCTCGGCACGCCGAAGATGGGCTTTCTGCGCGGCACCCTGAACAGGGTCGAGGCCGGCAGCTGCGACCTGCAGCTGGAATGTGGCACGCACCTGACGCTGCCGCAGTCCGCCGTCGGCCTCAGCGTCGGCAGCAGCGTGACCCTGGGCGTGCGCCCGGAACACCTCAACGTGGTCAGCACCGACGCGGGGCGCATGCAGGTGACCGCCGACGTCAGCGAGCGCCTGGGCAGCGACACCTTCTGCCATGTGCGCGGTACCTCGGGCGAGATGCTCACGGTGCGCGTACGAGGCGACTTCGCGCCGCGTTATGGCGATGCCCTGACCCTGGATTTCGACACGGCGCACTGCCACCTCTTCGACGCCGATGGCCAGGCCGTCGCCAAACCACTGCAGCAGGCCGCCTGACGCCGCTCCATCAAGGGATGTTCCAGATGAAACTCAATCGCCAGCAGCTTTCCCGGCTTGGCGGCGCCGTCGCGCTGCCAAGCTACACCCCGGAGATGATCCGCACCGGTATCGCCCATTTCGGCGTCGGCGGCTTTCACCGCGCACACCAGGCGGTCTACACCGACGCCCTGATGAACCAGGGTCTGGCGCTGGACTGGGGCATCTGCGGGGTCGGCGTGCGCAGTGAGGACCGCGCCATGCGCGATGCCCTGGCCAGCCAGGATTACCTCTACACCCTGGTCGAACTGGGCGACGAGCCGAACCTGCCGGTGCGGGTGATCGGCGCGATCACCGACATACTGCTGGCCGAGGAGTCGCCACAGGCGCTGATCGACAAATTGGCCGACCCGGCGATTCGTATCGTCTCGCTGACCATCACCGAGGGTGGTTACTGCATCGACGACAGCACTGGCGAATTTCTCGCCGAACTGCCAGCCATTCAGCACGACCTGCGCCACCCCGAATCGCCGCAAAGCGTGTTCGGTTTTCTCTGCGCCGCCCTGGCCAAACGTCGCGCCGCCGGCATTCCGGCCTTCACCCTGATGTCCTGCGATAACCTGCCGCACAATGGCGACGTCACGCGCAAGGCACTGCTGGCCTTCGCCCACCTGGCCGACTATGAGCTGGCCAGCTGGATCGACCAGCACGTGAGCTTTCCCAATGCCATGGTCGACCGCATCACGCCGATGACCAGCGCCGCCCATCGCCAGCAGCTGGCCGAGCAGCACGGCGTCGAGGACGCCTGGCCGGTGGTCTGCGAGCCCTTCGTGCAGTGGGTGCTGGAAGACAAGTTCGTCAGCGGCCGCCCGGCCTGGGAAGAAGTCGGCGTGCAGTTCACCGACGATGTCACGCCCTATGAGGAGATGAAGATCAAGCTGCTTAACGGCAGTCATCTGGCACTGACCTACCTGGGTTTTCTCAAGGGCTATCGCTTCGTCCACGAGACCCTGAACGATCCTCTGCTGCGCCGCTACGTGCGCGAGTTCATGGACCTCGACGTCACCCCGCAGCTGGCGCCGGTGCCGGGCATCGACCTGAGCGACTACAAGGACACACTGATCGCGCGCTTCTCCAACCAGGCCATCGCCGACCAGCTGGAACGGGTCTGCTCGGATGGCTCGTCGAAGTTTCCCAAGTTCATCGTGCCGACGATCAATCGCCTGATCGAGGACGGCCGGCCGCTGGAGCGCGCGGCGCTGGTGGTCGCGGCCTGGGCGCTGTACCTCAAGGGCGTCGACGAGAATGGCACGCGCTATCGCATCCCCGATCCGCGCGCCGAGTTCTGCCAGGCGCTGGTGGCCGATGACGACCAGGTGCGCGAGCGCGTGCTCGGCGTCGAGGCGATCTTCGGCACCGCCATCCCGCAGTCGGAAGCGTTCATCGCGGCCTTCGAGCTGTGTTACGACAGCCTGCGTAAGCTGGGCGTGACACGTACCCTGCAGACTCTGCTGGGCGACTGAGCCATGTACCTCGGCATCGACTGCGGCACCCAGGGCACCAAGGCGCTGATACTGGACGCCGAAAGCGGCCAGGTCTTGGGCGCCGGCAGCGCCAGCCATACGCTGCACAGCGGCGCCAATGGCCGTCGCGAACAGCAGCCGCAGCAGTGGCTGAACGCTTTCGAGCAGGCGACGCGTCAGGCGCTGGCGGCTGCGGGCATCGGCGGCGAGCGGATTCTGGGTATCGGCGTTTCCGGCCAGCAGCATGGCCTGGTGCTGCTCGACGAACAGGGCGCGGTGCTGCGCGCGGCCAAGCTCTGGTGCGACACCGAGTCGACCCCGGAAAACCAGCGCCTGCTCGATCACCTCGGCGGGGAAGCCGGTTCGCTGCAACGCCTCGGCGTGGCCATCGCGCCGGGCTATACGTTGTCCAAGCTGCTTTGGACCAAAGAGCAGCACCCCAATGTGTTCGAGCGCATCGCCCATATCCTGCAGCCCCACGACTACCTCAACCACTGGCTCACCGGCCGCGCCTGCAGCGAGTACGGCGACGCCTCCGGCACGGGCTACTTCGATGTGCGCACGCGCAGCTGGGATGTCGAGCTGCTGAATTTCATCGACCCCAGCGGGCGCCTGCAGCGCGCACTGCCGGAGCTGATCGGCCCGGATCAGCCGGTGGGCCGCATCCGCCCACAGATCGCCCGGCAATTGGGGCTGAACCCGGACGCCGTGGTGGCCAGCGGCGGCGGCGACAACATGATGGGCGCCATCGGCACCGGCAATATCCGCCCCGGTGCGATCACCATGAGCCTGGGCACCTCCGGCACGCTCTACGCCTACAGCGCCCAGCCGACGATCAGCCCACACGCGCAGGTCGCGACCTTCTGCTCATCGAGCGGCGGCTGGCTGCCGCTGATCTGCACCATGAACCTGACCAGCGCCAGCGGGCTGATCCAGCAATTGCTGGAGCTGGATGTCCACAGCTTCGCCGAGCTGGTCGAGCGCTCGCCCATCGGCGCCGAGGGCCTGTTGTTGCTGCCGTTCTTCAACGGTGAACGGGTGCCGGCGCTGCCGACCGCGCGCGCCAGCCTGTTGGGCATGGACAGCGACAACCTGACCCGCGCCAACCTGTGCCGCGCGGTGGTCGAGGGCACCGCCTTCGGCCTGCGCTACGGCCTTGACCTGCTACGCGCCAGCGGCCTGCAGAGCGAGACCATCCGCCTGATCGGCGGCGCAGCGAAAAGCCCGGTCTGGCGCCAGGTGATCGCCGATATCATGGGCACGCCGCTGGTCTGCCCGCAGCACACCGAAGCCGCCGCCCTGGGCGCAGCGATCCAGGCTGCCTGGTGCCTGACGCCTGGCGACGATCGCCAGGCGCAGCTGGCCGCACTGTGCGAGCGCTGCGTGCAGCTCGACGCCAGCACGCACACCCAGCCGGATGCTGCACGCATCGCGCAGTACGAGGCAGTCTATCAACGCTATCGCGAGCAGGTCGGCCGGCTTGCAGAGGGCAATTCGAAGTGAGAGCAGCGCTGGCGATGCCGAGACTGTGTTCAAAGCGGCTTTTCGTAGGAGCCCCGCCCCGGGGCGAAGCTTTTCCAGTACGCGTCGCCCAGGTTCGCAGCGGGGCGCCGCTCCTACAGCTCGGTGCATCGGGGCTTGAATGAAGCGGGTGGTTTTTAAATGTGCCCTTGAATCGATACGGAGACGAATATGTACCTGGTCTGTGGCGAAGCGCTGTTCGATGTGTTCATCCAGAACGACGGCGGGCGTAGCAACGAGTTGGCCTTCAAGGCCATCGCCGGCGGCTCGCCGTTCAACGTGGCGCTGGGCTTGCGCCGCATGGGCGCCGACGCGGCGCTGTTCACCGGCATATCCTCGGACAGCCTCGGCCAACAGTTGCGCCAGGTGCTCAGTGATGAAGGCGTGAGCGACGCATATCTGATTGCCAGCGATGCACCGACCACCCTGGCGATGGTCGGCGTGGACGCCAGCGGCTCCCCGCAATACTCCTTCCGCGGCGAAGGCTGCGCCGACCGCCAACTGCGCGCCGAGCATCTGCCGACGCCCGATGCCCGGGTGCGCGGCGTGCATGTCGGCTCCTTCTCGCTGGTGGTGCAGCCGGTGGCCGATACGCTCCTGCAGCTGGTGCAGCGTGAGCACACGCAGCGCCTGATCAGCCTCGACCCCAACGTGCGCCTCGGCCCGGCGCCGGACGTCGCCCTTTGGCAAGAGCGCGTAGAGACCTTCGCCCGCTACGCGCATCTGATCAAAGTCAGCGAAGAGGATCTGCAATTGCTGTATCCCGAGCGCGACCCGCAGCTGGTCGCGGCAAGCTGGCTCAACGCGCGCTGCCAACTGGTGTTTCTCACCCAAGGCAGCGCCGGGGCCAGCGTGCACAGCCGCCACGGCCATTGGTCAGCGCCTGCCATGGCCGTGCACACCCGCGATACCGTCGGCGCCGGCGATACCTTCCAGGCGGCGCTGCTCGCCTACCTGGCGCGACACCAGCTGGACAGCGTCGAGGCGCTGGCAACGCTGAGCCGTGAGCAGATCGACGCCATGCTGAACCAAGCGATCGCAGCCGCCGCGCTGACCTGCTCGCGGGTCGGTCCCGACCTGCCCTACCTGCATGAACTGGAGCGGCAAAGCGCGCGCTGAGCGGGGCACAGGGTGCCCTGTGCGGCGCGCCATATCGGTAAACCGACACCGGGTATCAACTGTATGAACCTGCCGGTTGTCGCGCCTGCGAGCGCAGGCGACACTTGCGTGTGACTCGCACCCCGCTGCGGCTGTCGTTTTAGCAGCGTATTTTCGATAACAAAGAGGTTCAGGGCATGCCTTACAAACATCAGGTGATTCCGCTTCAGGCCCATGAGGGCAACGAAACCGCCGATCAGGCGCTGCACAGCATCGTCGAGGGCTTCAAACGCTTTCGCAACGAGGTATTCCCGCAGCAGGAAGAGCTGTTCAAGAAGCTCGCCACCGCCCAGAACCCACGCGCCATGTTCATCACCTGCGCCGACTCGCGCGTGGTGCCGGAGCTGATCACTCAAAGCTCGCCAGGCGACCTGTTCGTCAACCGCAACGTTGGTAACGTCGTGCCGGCCTACGGGCAGATGATGGGCGGCGTCTCCACCGCCATCGAGTACGCGGTGATGGCCCTGGGCGTGCAGCACATCATCGTCTGCGGCCACTCCGATTGCGGCGCGATGAAGGCGGTACTCAACCCGGCGTCGCTGGAAAGCATGCCCACGGTAAAGGCCTGGCTGCGCCATGCCGAGGTCGCGCGCAGCGTGGTCGCCGAGAACTGCAACTGCAGCAACAACCAGGAAGCCCTGGAAGTGCTCACGGAAGAGAACGTGGTGGCGCAGCTCAATCACCTGTGCACCCACCCGTCGGTGGCGGCCAGGCTGGCGCGCGGTCAGTTGTTCATCCATGGCTGGGTGTATGACATCGAAACAAGCCAGATCAAGGCTTACGATGCCGAGCTGGGCAGCTTCCTGCCGCTCGATGGCGACAAGGTACCGATGGCTACCCCGCGCGCACGTTTTCCTCAGGAGTGAAACGCGCCGGCCGGAGCTAAGGCTCCGGCCGGCTGAAGGGAAAAGGCCATGCCCCGCGCAAGCGGTGCTGATCGCCCGCGCTGTGCTTGCACACCTGGGGCATGACCAGAGAACTGCAGGAAAAAAAGGAGCCTTGCGGCTCCTGGGTCTCGAACCCTGGGCGTCGATCAGGGACGCCAACGAATAAAAAAGGAGCCCGGGTTATACGCCCCGTCAAACTTGCCCATCCAACAGGCCGGGCTCCATAGAGGTTAACCTTCGATTTCCACCAGCACTTCGCCCGGATTGACGCGGTCGCCCTTGGCCACGTGAACGGCCTTGACGGTACCGGCAATCGGCGCCTGCACCTCGGTTTCCATCTTCATTGCTTCGGTGATCAGTACGGCCTGGCCGGCCTTGACCGTGTCACCTTCCTTGACCAGCACATCGACGATGTTGCCCGGCATGGTGGTGGACACGTCGCCCGGTGCAGCGGCCTGCTTGCGCTTGCCACCGCTGCCTGCGACGAAATCGTTGAGCGGCTCGAACACCACCTCTTCCGGCATGCCGTCGATGGACAGGTAGAAGTGGCGCTTGCCGTCGCCCTTGACGCCGACGCCGGTGATGTCCACGCGGTAGCTTTCGCCATGCACGTCGACCACGAACTCGGTCGGCACGCCTTCACCACCGACCGGCGCCGCCTTGCCCTGGCCATTCGGCATGGGCAGCAGCTCTTCCGGTTTGAGGGTGTCGGCCGCGCGCTCTTCGAGGAACTTGCGCCCGATGTCGGGGAACATGGCGAAGGTCAGCACGTCCTCCTCGGACTTGGCCAGGCTGCCGATCTCTTCACGCAGGCGCGCCAGCTCGGGTTTGAGCAGGTCGGCCGGGCGCACGTCGATCACTTCCTCGCTGCCGATGGCCTGCTTGCGCAGTTGCTCGTCGACCTTGCCCGGCGCCTTGCCGTAGCGGCCCTGCAGGTAGAGCTTCACCTCGTTGGTGATGGTCTTGTAGCGCTCGCCGGCCAGCACGTTGAAAAACGCCTGGGTGCCGACGATCTGCGAAGTCGGCGTTACCAGCGGCGGGAAGCCGAGGTCGGCACGCACACGCGGAATCTCTTCCAGCACTTCGTTCATGCGGTTCAGCGCACCCTGCTCCTTGAGCTGGTTGGCCAGGTTGGAAATCATCCCGCCCGGCACCTGGTTGACCTGCACGCGGGTGTCCACGCCGGTGAACTCGCTCTCGAACTGGTGGTACTTCTTGCGCACAGCGTGGAAGTACATGCCGATTTCCTGGATCAGTTCCAGATCCAGGCCGGTGTCGAACTCGCTGCCCTTGAGCGCGGCGACCATCGACTCGGTGCCCGGGTGGCTGGTGCCCCAGGCCAGGCTGGAGATGGCGGTGTCGATGTGGTCGGCACCGGCTTCGATGGCCTTGAGCTGACACATGGCGCCGAGACCGGCGGTGTCGTGGCTGTGGATAAATACCGGCAGGTCGACTTCGCTCTTCAGCGCCTTGACCAATTCGAAGGTGGCATAGGGCGTGAGCAGGCCGGCCATGTCCTTGATGGCGATGGAGTCGATGCCCATCGCCTGCATGGCCTTGGCCTGGGCGACGAAGGCCTCGTTGGTGTGCACCGGGCTGGTGGTATAGGCGATGGTGCCCTGGGCATGCTTGCCGGCAGCCTTGACCGCCTCGATGGCCACACGCAGGTTACGCACGTCGTTCATCGCATCGAAGATGCGGAACACGTCGATGCCGTTGACCGCGGCCTTAGCCACGAAGGCGCGCACCACGTCATCGCTGTAGTGGCGGTAGCCGAGCAGGTTCTGCCCGCGCAGGAGCATCTGCAGGCGGGTGTTGGGCAGCGCGGCCTTGAGCTGGCGCAGGCGCTCCCACGGGTCTTCCTTAAGAAAGCGCACGCACGAATCGAAGGTGGCGCCACCCCAGACTTCCAGCGACCAGTAGCCGACGCGGTCGAGCTTGTCGCAGATCGGCAGCATGTCTTCGGTGCGCATGCGGGTCGCCAGCAGCGACTGGTGGGCATCGCGCAGGACGGTATCGGTAACGGTGATCTTCTTGCTCATGATGTCCCCTACAGGCCCGCGTGGGCAGCGATGGCGGTGGCGATGGCGATGGCCAGGTGCGACGGGTTGCGCTTGATCGAGTACTGGGTCAGTTCCGGGTGGCTTTCTACGAAGCTGGTATTGAACTGGCCGCTACGGAATTCCGGGTTACGCAGGATTTCCTGGTAATAGGGTGCGGTGGTGCGCACGCCCTGCACGCGCATGTCGTCCAGCGCGCGTAGACCACGGTCCATCGCTTCTTCCCAGGTCAGCGCCCAGACGATCAGCTTCAGGCACATCGAGTCGTAATAGGGCGGAATGGTGTAGCCGGTGTAGATCGCCGTGTCGGTACGCACACCGGGGCCGCCGGGCGCGTAGTAACGGGTGATCTTGCCGAACGAGGGCAGGAAGTTGTTCTTCGGGTCTTCGGCGTTGATACGGAACTGCAGGGCATAGCCGCGATGGATGATGTCTTCCTGCTTGACCGACAGCGGCAGGCCACTAGCGATGCGGATCTGCTCGCGAACGATGTCGATGCCGGTGATTTCCTCGGTGATGGTGTGCTCCACCTGCACCCGGGTGTTCATCTCCATGAAGTACACCTCGCCTTCGGCGAGCAGGAACTCCACGGTACCGGCGTTCTCGTAGCCCACGGCCTGCGCGGCGCGCACGGCCAGGTCACCGATATAGGCGCGCTGCTCGGGGGTCAGCTGCGGGCTGGGGGCGATTTCGATCAGTTTCTGGTTGCGCCGCTGGATCGAGCAATCGCGCTCGTACAGGTGCACGGTGTTGCCGAAGCTGTCGGCGAGGATCTGCGCCTCGATGTGCTTCGGGTTGACGATGCATTTTTCCAGGAAGACTTCGGCGCTACCGAAGGCCTTGGTCGCCTCGGAGATCACTCGCGGGTAGGCCTGCTCCAGCTCCTCGCGGCTGTTGCAGCGACGAATGCCGCGACCGCCGCCACCGGAGGTGGCCTTGAGCATCACCGGGTAACCGATGCGCTCGCCTTCGCGCAGGGCTTCGGCCAGGTCGGCGACGTTGCCTTCGGTGCCGGGAGTGCAGGGCACACCAGCGGCCATCATGCTGCGTCGGGCTTCGGTCTTGTCGCCCATGCGGCGGATAACTTCCGCGCTCGGACCTATGAATTTGATCCCACGTTCAGCACAGATCTCTGCAAGTTCGGCGTTCTCGGAAAGAAAACCGTAACCGGGGTGCAGCGCATCGCAGCCGGTTTCCACCGCCAGATTGACCAGCTTGCGCGGGTTCAGATAGCCGGCCAGCGGGTCTTCGCCAATGCTGTGCGCCTCGTCGGCACGCTTGACGTGCAACGCATGACGGTCGGCGTCGGAATAGATGGCCACCGAGCGGATGCCCATTTCGGCGCAGGCCCGCACGATGCGGACGGCAATCTCACCACGGTTGGCGATCAATATTTTTCTTATCACGATCCAATCCTCAGCGCAGAGCTGCAAGGGACGCTGCAACAGTTGGTTGCAAAACGTGGTGAAAACCCTATCCGGCTATACGAATTAACCAAAATGAATAATTATTTGATCGTGCATAAGTAATTACTTATACGTTGATCGAACGAGGACGAAACCGTGCGTAAAACCCTGCTGCGCATGACCTTGCGCCAACTTCAGGTATTCCGGGCGGTGTGCGAGCACGGCTCCTACAGCCGTGCGGCCGACGAAATGGCGCTGACCCAACCGGCCGTGAGCCTGCAGATTCGTCAGTTAGAAGATCTGGTCGGCCAGCCGCTGTTCGAGTACGTCGGCAAAAAGCTCTACCTCACCGAGGCCGCCGAAGCGCTGCGCCGCGCCAGCAGCGACATTTTCGGCCGCCTGGAAAGCCTGGATATGCAGTTGTCGGACTTGCAGGGCTCGCTGCAGGGGCAGCTAAATTTGTGCGTGGAATCCAGCGCCAAATACTTCATTCCCCACCTTTTCGCCGATTTTCGCCGCCAGTATCCGGAAGTCAGCCTCAACCTTACGGTGGTCAATCACGCCCTGGCGGTGCGTCGCCTGACCCTCAGCCGCGACGACCTGATGATCATGAGCCAGGTACCGCAGGACCTGGCGCTGGACTTCATGCCCTTTCTCAACAACCCGATCATCGCCGTGGCGCCGCCGGATCACCCGCTCTTGGAGGCAAACAGCCTGCAATTGCAGGATCTAACCGCTTATCCGCTGCTGATTCGCGAAAGCGGCTCGGGCACCCGCCGCGCCTGCGAGGAGTACTGCCACCAGAAACGCGCGCATTTCCCGCATACGCTGGAGATCGGCTCGCTGGAATCGCAGCGCGAAGCGGTGCTGGCGGGGCTCGGCATTGCCTTGTTACCGCGCCATGCGGTGCGCCTGGAGCTGCAGCACGGCCTGCTGCGCGAGCTGCCAGTGGCCGAGCTGCCGCTACAAAGAAGCTGGTGCGTAGTGAATATTCGTGGCCGCAGGTTGTCCCCTGTAGCACAGGCTTTCGTCGATTACATCCGCACCGAGCGCGCTCGCATCGTCAAGCTGGCCGAGCGCTTCGAGGGCAGGCACGCAGGATCGGGCAATAATCTCGCAGTATCGGCCTAACCTTTCCCAGCTGAGCTGAGCGACAGTGCCAGCCTGGAATCGCACCACCAACCCCGTCCGGGAGAACTCTATGCTGCCGGGAATCAGCGCCCTGCTCGAGGCCATGCGCGCGCTGGAACGCGACAATGGCCAGGCTGTGCTCGCCACCGTGGTCAAGGTCGAAGGCTCGGCCTACCGCCGCCCCGGCGCGCGCATGCTGATCCCGCTGTATGGCGGCACCGTCGGCACCATCAGCGGCGGCTGCCTGGAATCCGAAGTGGCGAAGAAGGCCTGGTGGCTGACCGACAGCGGCGAAGCGGTGATCCGCCGTTACAGCACCGCCACCGAGGAAGACGATGACGACCAGGACGCCGCGCTGACTTTCGGCCTCGGCTGCAACGGCACCGTGCATGTGCTGCTCGAACGCCACAGCGCGGAAAAGCCGCTGGCGGTGCTCGATCTACTGCGTCAGGTGCGCGAAAGCGGTCAGGCTGGGGCAGTCGCCACGGTGATCGGCTGCTATCGCAACGCCCGCGTGCGTGTCGGTAATCGCTTGTACCTGCATCCCGCACTTAGCGACAGCGATCGCCTGCTCGATCCTGCACTCGACGCCGAGGTTCGCGCCGACCTGCAACGAACCCTGGCCGA
The DNA here is from genome assembly GCF_002439135.1 of Pseudomonas sp. UBA6323. NCBI lineage: Bacteria > Pseudomonadati > Pseudomonadota > Gammaproteobacteria > Pseudomonadales > Pseudomonadaceae > Pseudomonas > Pseudomonas sp. UBA6323. Next base: position 20,921 of record NZ_DJSX01000005.1, read on the forward strand.
TGGCCGCTCCTTGCTGCGCAGCTACCGCGATGAGCGCGGCGAGATCGAGGTTTTCTGCGAGTATCTGGCGCCGCAGCGGCGCCTGGTGATCTTTGGCGCCGGGCATGATGCCCAGCCGCTGACGCATATGGCCAAACTGCTGGACTGGCACGTTACGGTGATTGATGGCCGCGCCCATTTCGCCCGCGCCGAACGCTTCCCCGATGCGGATGCGGTGCTGCAGGTCGATGCCAAGCCACCCTACGATCTGCACGCCCTAACTGACGGCGCCCTGGTGGCGATCATGAGCCACAGCTACAGCCAGGATCGCCACTGGCTGGGCAGCGTGCTGCAGGGCTCGCCCGCCTATATCGGCCAGTTGGGACCGCGCGACCGCACCGAACGGCTGCTGGACGAGATCCGTCAGCATACCGAGCAGTTGCCGGCACTGGAGCGCCTGCACTACCCCATCGGCCTGGATATCGGCGGCGACACGCCGGAAAGCGTGGCCACGGCGATCCTTGCCGAGATGACCGCGGCCATCAACCAGCGCACAGGCGGCATGCTCAAGCATCGCCAGGCGGCGATCCATACACCGACACCGCTGGACTGCAGCGATATCGAAAGCGCGGCCAGACTGACTGCCTCCTGAGCGAAGCCCCGGATTGCATCCGGGCTACATGTAGGGTGGGCTTCAGCCCACCACGGCTGGTCTGGTGGGCTAAACACCCTACATGCTGAACACGCCCGACACGATCCCGTAGGAGCGGCTTCAGCCGCGATCAATGGCCAAAGCTCGCAGCTAAAGCGCCTCCTACACACCGAGGCACGATTGATCTCCCCCTGTGGGAGGGGCTTTAGCCGCGACACCTTTGCAGCAATCTCGCCGCTAAAGCACCTCCCACAGTGCCCCCCTCACAAACCAAAACGCCCGGGCAATTGCCCGGGCGTAGTGTTTACAGCGAGCGACCTCAGGCCGTGATCTGCGCCGGAAACGGCAGCTTGCGCAGGCGCACGCCAGTGGCGGCGAACAGGGCGTTGGCCAGGGCCGGCGCCAGCGGCGGCACGCCCGGCTCACCGACACCGGTGGGGTTCTGCGCAGACGGCACGATATACACCTCGACCTTGGGCATCTCGTTCATGCGCAGCACCTGAAAGTCATGGAAGTTCGATTGCTCGACCCGCCCTTCCTTTAAGGTGATCGCGCTGTGCCGGGCAGCCGCCAGGGCGAAGCCGATACCGCCTTCCATCTGCGCCTTGATCACATCCGGGTTGATGGCGATACCGCAGTCCACCGCGCATACAACGCGATCCAGACGATAGCTGCCATCGGCCTTGACCGTAACCTCGGCGACTTGCGCGACGAACGAGCCGAACGATTCATGCACGGCGATGCCCCGCCCGCGCTTCTCACCCTCGGCGCCGGCAGCCAGCGGCTTGTCCCAGCCGGCCTGCTTGGCGGCCAGCTCCAACACACCGCGATGACGCGGTTGGCTGTCCAGCAGCGCATGGCGGAACGCGTAGGGGTCCTGCCCGGCCGCCACCGCAGCCTCGTCGATCATGGTTTCGGCGACATAACCGGTGTGGGTATGACCCACCGAACGCCACCACAGCACCGGCACCTTGATATTGCTCGGCGTGCTCAGCTCCACCTGCAGGTTGGGCACCGCATAGGACAGGTTGGACAGCCCCTCGACCGAGGTATGGTCGACGCCCTCCTTGATCATGAAAGGCTCCATCGAAGTGCCGGTCATGATTGACTGGCCGACGATGCGGTTGTGCCAGGCCTGCAACTTGCCGGCCTCGTCCAGACCAATGCGCGCACGGTGCACGTACATCGGGCGGAAGAACCCGCCACGGGTGTCGTCCTCACGGGTCCAGACCATCTTCACCGGCGCATCGACGCCCTTGTCGCGCGCGGCCTTGGTGATCGCCACGGCCTCCAGCAGGTAATCGGACTGTGAACTGGCGCGACGGCCGAAACTGCCGCCGGCGTAAAGCTGGGTCAGCGAGACCTGTTCGGGTTTGAAGCCCAGGTAGTTGCTGATAATGGCCTGGTCGACAGTCTGGAATTGCTCGCCATTCCAGATCTCGCAGCGCTCGTCGGAGAGTTTCACCAGGCAATTCATCGGCTCCATCGCCGCATGGGCCAGGTAAGGGAATTCGTAGTCGGCCTCGACCACTTTGGCGGCCTTGGCCAGCGCCGCATCGGCGTCGCCCTTGCTCGTCGCCGGCAAACCGGGCTTGCCCGCGCTGTAGCGGTATTGCGCGAGAATCTCCTCGCTGCCGAGGGTGAAGGCCTGGCTCTCGTCCCAGTCGATCACCAGCGCATCACGACCCTGACGCGCCGCCCAGGTGTTCTTCGCCAGAACGGCGACCCCCGAACGGCCGTGGGGCAGGTCGCGAAACTCTACCACTTCGACCACATCACGCACGGCCTTGGCCTTGGCCTTGCTGACGTCCACCGAGCGCGGCACGCCGCCGAAACGCGGCGGGTAGGCGACCATGGCCACCAGCATGCCGGGCAGCTTGAAGTCCTGGGTGAAGATGGCGCTGCCATCGGTCTTGCCCGGGCTGTCCTTGCGGCGCAGTTCGCGCTTGCCGATCAGCTTGAAGTCCTTGGGGTTCTTGAGCTGCACCTGCTCGGGCACCGGCAGTTGCGCGGCGGCCTCGACCAGTTCGCCGAAGTCGGCACTGCGCCCGGAGCCGGCATGACGGACCACGCCCTTGTCGACGCTGATTTCACTCGCCGGCACGCCCCAGCGCTGCGCGGCCGCAGCCACCAGCATGGCCTTGGCGGTCGCACCGGCGTTGCGCATCTGCTCCCAGGAGTTGGCCATTGCGGTGCTGCCGCCGGTACCCTGCATCGGGCCGAAGGCGAGGTTGTTGTAGCGCTTCACATCGGCCGGCGCACCCTCGACGCGCACCTTGTCCCAGTCCGCGTCCAGTTCTTCGGCCAACAGCGTGGCCAGGCCGGTGTAGCTGCCCTGGCCCATTTCCAGGTGTTTGGCCAGCACGGTCACCGTGCCATCCAGGTCGATACGCACGAAGGCGTTCGGCTCCAGCGGGCCACTTGCGGCCAGTGCATCCATGCCGCGCAACAGCGGCGCGAAGAAGATGCCCAGCGCCAGGCCGCCGGCGCCCTTGAGCAGGCTGCGACGGCTGACATTGAGAATGCCACGCGTGGCGCTATCGGGGGTTTCGATCTTGCCCAAGATTCGACGCTCCTCAGGCCAGCTGGCCAGCCGCTTCGTGGATGGCGGCGCGAATCCGCACATAGGTGGCGCAGCGGCAGATGTTGCCGC
>NZ_DJSX01000030.1:0-38270 GCF_002439135.1 Pseudomonas sp. UBA6323
TTCTCCTGGGCACCAAATTTCAAAAAACCGAGTCGAATGGCTCGGTTTTTTATTGTCTGGAGAAAACCGCAGGCGCGAGTTCTGCTCGCAAACTCTTGCCAGGCAAAAGCTTCGCGAGCAGAGCTCGCTCCCACAGCAATCCTCTCTAGACCCTGAACTGCCCCAGGCTGGCCTTGAGCTGCGCCGCCAGCTCGTCCAGTGCACGCGCATTGCCCGCGATTGCCGTCACCGCCTCGGCCGCACGCTGCGCCTCGGCGTGGATGATCTCGACGCGCCCACGTACCGCGCCGGCGCCCTCGGCCTGATGGGCCGCCGCCTGCGTCGCCGCATTGATGGCGCCATGCACCTCGTCGACCGACTGCTGCACCGACTGTTGCAGGCGCGCACTGTCGCGCAGCACCTGCAGGCCTTCGCCACCTTGCGCGCCCGCCTGAGCGATAGCGGCTACGGCCTCCTGCGCGCCACGCTGCAGGGCTGCGATGTGGGTCTGGATATCGCCGGTGGACTGCTGGGTCTTGCTCGCCAGCGCGCGCACCTCGTCAGCCACCACAGCGAAACCTCGCCCGCTCTCGCCAGCGCGCGCCGCCTCGATGGCGGCATTGAGCGCCAGCAAATTGGTCTGCTCGGCGATGGACTGAATCACCGTCAGCACCACCTCGATCTGCTCGCTCTGTTTGGCCAGGCGTTCGATCACCGCCGAGCCATCCGCCACGCGCGCGACCAGGCCTTCGATCAGGGTCGACAGGCGCTGCGCAATAGCAGCGTTCTCGTGCGCTGCCTGACGAATGCTATCGACGCGCTGCAACGCTTCCTGCATCGACTGGCTCTCCGACTGCGCCTCGTCAGCCATCCGCTCCAGCGCCTGCAGACTGCCCGCCACCTCGTCGCGCTGACGCCCGGCAGCCGCCTCGGCCGCCACGCCACGCTGGGTCAGACTGCGAATCTGCTCACCGGTACGCAGGGCCACTTCACCCGACTCACGCACGATGGGCTGAAGCTTGGCGATAAAGCGATTGACGGCATCGGCCATCTCGCCGACCTCGTCCTGACTGTCGATGCTCACGCGCCGCGTCAGATCCCCCTCGCCCGCCGCCAGGTCATTGAGCGCTGCACTGAGCAGACGCAAGCGACTCAGCACCCGCCACCCCAGCACCAACGCCACCACCAGCATCGCCAGAGCACCGACCACCAGCACCCCCAGCGCAATGTTCCAGCGCAGGGAATCCGCCGCGATACGCACCGACTCACCACCGTTGCGTGCCATTTCCTGGGTGTAGCGCTCGGCAGATTGCAAGCGCTGGCGCAGCGCCCCGGTCGCCTCCTCGGAAGCACCCGCCAGGCTGCTGTCGACCAACTCGCCGGCGCCACTGACCAGCGCCGCAAAGCGGCCATCGAGCGCAGTCAGCTCACGCTCGACGACATCCAGCGACAACCCCATCTGCACCTTGCCGATCGACGCCCCCATCGGATTGATGTCGGCCTCGACCACATAGACGCGCGAATCACGCGAGGCGGCATCCACCAATCTGTCCAGCGGCGAGTCGCCCTGCCCCGCCGCGACCAACTCGCGCACCTGCGCATTGCTGCGGTTGAAGTTGCGCGTCAAACGCTTGCCTTCGGCGTCGTAGATGATGGCGAACAGCACCGCCGGGTCCTGCTGGGCGATGCGGGTAAGCGCGGTGAGCGCCGGAATGTCCAGATCCCAGATGGACTTGGGCGCCACACCGGACAACAATTGCGCCAGCGCCTGACCGGATTGCTTGAGATTACCCTCCAGCACCACGCGCAGTTGCGCCTGCTCGTCCTTCAATTGGCCGGAAAGGCCCTCACCCAGGCGCGTATGCGTACTGCTCGCGAGCGTCGCAAGCCCCTGGCTCATCTCGCGCTCGGCCATGCCCAACTCCTCGCCCAGGCGGCGACTTTCACCGCCCAGGCGCTGAGCCAAGTCCTCGACCATGCCGTCGACCGACGCCCTCATCAGCCACACCGCCAGCCCCACCTGCACCAACATGGCCAGGCCAAGCGCGACGAACACCGGGCGCAGCAGGCGGCTGCGCAACATGGAAACGATGGCAAACACTGGGGACACTCCTCAACGACCGTAACAGTTATAACGGCGACTTCCGGGATTTGTTGAGTGCAAGCAAGGCGCGTGCCCACGACCCACGGAGCAGACAGCAGTAAACCAACGAGAGCCTGCATTATGGCTGCAGATTCACACAACAATGCCAGCGACCTGCGATAACAGCCAGCCACAAAAAAGCCGCCCGAAGGCGGCTCTTTCAGCTCAACAGCGATCAGGCGAACGGATGACGCAGCACGATGGTCTCGTTGCGGTCCGGGCCGGTGGAGATGATGTCGATCGGCGCACCGACCAGCTCTTCCACGCGCTTGATGTAGGCACGGGCAGCAGCCGGCAGGTCTTCCAGGGTCTTGGCGCCCAGAGTGGACTCGCTCCAGCCCGGCATTTCCTCGTACACCGGCTGCAGGCCAATATAGCTGTCGGCGTCGGTCGGCGCATCGACCAGTACCTGGCCATTGGCATCCTTGTAACCGGTGCAGATGCGGATGGTCTCCAGGCCGTCGAGCACGTCCAGCTTGGTCAGGCAGATGCCGGAGATACTGTTGACGTCGATGGCACGACGCAGGATCACGGCATCGAACCAGCCGCAACGACGGGCACGGCCAGTAGTGGAGCCGAACTCATGGCCACGCTTGGCCAGGGTCGCGCCGACATCGTCGAACAGCTCGGTCGGGAACGGACCGGAACCGACGCGGGTGGTGTAGGCCTTGGTGATGCCCAGGATGTAGTCCAGGTACAGCGGGCCGAAACCGGAGCCGGTGGCGATACCGCCGGCCGTGGTGTTGGAGCTGGTGACGTAGGGGTAGGTACCGTGGTCGATATCCAGCAGCGAGCCCTGGGCACCCTCGAACATGATGTCGCGGCCGCTGCGGCGCAAGTCGTGCAGCACGGCAGTGACGTCGGTCATCATCGGTCTGAGCAGCTCGGCGTACTCCATGCACTCATCCAGAGTCTTCTGGAAGTCGATGGCCGGCTCCTTGTAGAAATTGACCAGCTGGAAGTTGTGGTAGTCCAGCAGCTCGCCCAGCTTGGCGGCGAAACGCTCGCGATGGAACAGGTCACCAACACGCAGCCCACGACGCGCGACCTTGTCTTCGTAGGCCGGGCCGATACCACGACCAGTGGTGCCGATCTTGGCATCGCCACGGGCTTTCTCGCGCGCCTGGTCCAGCGCCACGTGGTAGGACAGGATCAGCGGGCAGGCCGGGCTGATACGCAGGCGCTCGCGCACCGGCACGCCCTTGTCTTCCAGCTTGGTGATTTCGCGCAGCAGCGCGTCGGGCGCCACGACCACGCCGTTACCGATCAGGCACTCGACGCCTTCGCGCAGGATGCCGGACGGAATCAGGTGCAGGACGGTCTTCTCACCGTCGATCACCAGGGTGTGGCCGGCGTTGTGGCCACCCTGATAACGCACGACTGCAGCGGCCTGCTCGGTGAGCAGGTCGACGATCTTGCCCTTGCCCTCATCACCCCACTGGGTGCCCAGGACGACGACATTCTTACCCATGATACTGGTCCTCTTCGCGCAAGCTTGGATGCCGACCGCAGGCCGGCGAAAATGAAATCAGGACGCCAGGGGCGCCACCTGCCAACGTCCATCGCGCAGCCTCAGCAGACGGTCACAGCCTGCTTCGCGCGCATCCGCCTCGCTCTGCCCGGGTAGCGCCTGTACCACGCGCTCACCCTCACCACGCAGACGACGAACAGCCTGCCACAGATAGAGGTCATGATTATCCGGCGCCCAGACGCCGCTGATCGTTTCATCCAGACGCATATCCCCCAGGGTCACCAGGGTCTTCAGGTCAGTGGAGAAGCCGGTGGCCGGACGAGCCCGACCGAACACCGCACCGGTATCGTCGTAACGGCCGCCCTGAGCGATGGCACCGCCCTCGCCCGGCACGAACGCCGCGAACACCACGCCGGTGTGATAGTTGTAGCCGCGCAGCTCGCCCAGGTCGAAATACAGCGGCAGCTCGGGATAACGCAGCTCCAGCGCATCGGCGATGGCCACCAGTTCATCGAGCGCAGCATGCACCGCATCCGGCGCCTCGACCAGTGCCGCCTGGGCCAGATCCAGCACCTCGCGCCCGCCGCACAGCTCGGCCAGCGAACGCAGCATGCTGCCCAGACCTGCCGGCAACGCTGCGGTCAGGGACTCGATCTCATCCATGGCCTTGCGCTGCAGCGCATCGAACAGCTGCTGCTCGGCTTCGCCGGACAAACCAGCGGCGCGCGCCAGGCCGCGATAGATGCCGACATGACCGAGGTCCATGTGCACATCCGGCACCGCAGCGAGTTCGAGGGTCTCGACCAGCAGGCTGATCACCTCGATATCGCTGGCCGGGCTGGCGTCGCCATAGAGCTCGGCGCCCAGCTGGATGGGACTGCGCGAGGTGGTCAGCGCGCGCGGCTGAGCGTGCAGCACGCTGCCGGCGTAGCACAGACGACTCGGGCCTTCACGGCGCAGGGTGTGGGCATCGATACGCGCCACCTGCGGGGTGATGTCGGCACGAAAGCCCATTTGCCGACCAGACAGCGGATCGGTGACCTTGAAGGTGCGCAGGTCGAGATCCTGGCCGGCGCCAGTCAGCAGGGATTCCAGGTACTCGATATGGGGGGTGACGACGAATTCGTAACCCCAACGTTGGAACAGATCCAGCACCTGGCGGCGTGCCGCCTCGATGCGCGCCGCTTCCGGCGGCAGTACTTCTTCGATGCCATCTGGCAGCAGCCAGCGGTCTACCGTTGCCATTTCGCCATTCCCCTCTCGATCCGGGCGGCACAAGCCTTCAGTGAAGCAGATATAGAAGAGCAGTACCCAGCAGCATGCTGGCCAGCCCCATAAGACGCAGTCGACGGTCGGGCAGACGCGCTGCCTGCAATACCGCCCCGCGCCAATGGCGCGGATAGAGGAAGGGCAGGATGCCTTCCAGCACCAATACCAGACACAGTGCGATGCCGAGTTCCTGCCACATGATTCCCACAGACGCAAAAAAGCCGGGATTTTCCCGGCTGCCGCATCATACCACGTTTTCCCCTGAGGTCACCCTGGCGACGCATCGCGCCGCCAGGGTTGCCGATCAAGGCTTGGCTTTTTCCAGGTAGCGGAAGAAATCGCTACTCGGGTCCAGCACCAGCACATCACGCTTGTCAGCGAAGCTTTCGCGGTACGCCTGCAGGCTGCGGTAGAAGGAGTAGAACTCCTGATCCTGCCCATACGCCTGGGAGTAGATGGAAGCAGCCCTGGCATCACCATCACCGCGCAGCTCTTCGGCTTCACGATAGGCTTCGGCCAGCAGCACACGGCGCTGACGGTCGGCATCGGCGCGAATACCTTCGGCCAGCTCACGGCCCTTGGCGCGGTGCTCGCGAGCTTCACGCTCACGCTCGGTGCTCATGCGCTCGAACACGCTGCGGTTGACCTCACGCGGCAGGTCGATGGCCTTGACTCGCACGTCGACCACTTCGATACCCAGCTCGCGCTCGGCAGCACGATTCAGGGTAGCGGTCACGTCAGCCATCAGCGCATCACGTTCGCCGGATACCGACTCGTGCAGGGTGCGCTTACCGAACTGGTCACGCAGCGAAGCTTCCAGACGACGCGCCAGGCGCTCGTCGGCGACCTGCTTCATGCCGGAGGTGGACTGATAGAAGCGCTCGGCATCCTTCACCCGCCACTTGGCATAGGCGTCGACCATCAGCGCCTTCTTCTCCAGGGTCAGGAAGCGCGAGGAAGTCGAATCCAGGGTCAGTAGGCGACCATCGAAGATGCGCACCTGGTTGACGTAAGGAATCTTCACATGCAGACCAGGCTGCACATCAGGATTGACCACACGACCGAACTGCAGCAATACCGCACGCTCGGTTTGCGCCACGATGTAGAAGCTATTCCATGCCACCAGGGCCAGAACCACGGCCACGATCAGGCCGATCAGGGACTTGTTGCTCATCAACGGCCCTCCCGGGTACGCAGGTTACGCTGCGACAGATCGCCGCTAACCGGCACGGCCGGATCACGCGTTGTCGTATTGCTGCTGTTGGCCGAACCGGAGGAAGAGGAACCACCACGGCTGTCGATCATCTTGTCCAGCGGCAGATAGAGCAGGTTGTTCTGCCCCTTGTCGCCAGTGACCAGAACCTTGCTGGTGTTGCTCATCATTTCCTGCATGGTGTCCAGATACAGACGTTCACGAGTAACTTCCGGCGCCTTGCGATACTCGGCGACCAACTTGGTGAAGCGGTCAGCCTCACCCTGGGCGCGAGCGATGACTTCATCACGGTAACCGTTGGCTTCCTCCAGCAGACGCTGGGCCTGGCCACGGGCTTCCGGAATCACGCCATTGGCATAGGACTCGGCCTGGTTCTTCTCGCGCTGCTCGTCTTCACGGGCACGGATCACGTCATCGAAGGCTTCCTGAACTTCACGCGGCGCAGCAGCGCTCTGGATGTTCACCTGGGTGATGGTAATACCGGTGCGGTAGTTGTCGAGGAAACGCTGCAGACGCTCGCGCACTTCGCTGGCCATCAGCTCACGACCTTCGGTCAGCACCTGGTCCATCTCGGTGGAGCCCACGACATGGCGCACAGCGCTGTCGGTGGCATGCTGCAGGCTGACTTCCGGCTGGTCGACGTTGAGCACGAAGTCCTGCAGGTTGCTCACGCGATACTGCACGGTCAGCGGCACCTCGATGATGTTCTCGTCCTCGGTCAGCATGGCGCCCTGCTTGCTGTAGGCGCGCTCACGCGTGACGTTTTCCTGGAACTTGCGATCAATCGGCGGGAAGTAGATGTTCAGGCCCGGACCAACGGTCTCGTGGTATTTGCCGAAGCGCAGCACCACGGCCTGCTCCTGCTCATCCACCACATAGATCGCGCTGTACAGCCAGACCACCGCCAACAGGCCGAGGCCTACGAACAGCAGACCGAAGCCACCGCCGCCACCGCTGCGGCCGGAATCGTCGCCACCACGTTTCTTGCCACCGAAAAGCCCGTTCAGGCTTTCTTGCAACTTGCGGAACGCTTCGTCGAGATCCGGCGGGCCCTGCCGGCCACCGCCTTTGCGGCCGCCCCAAGGGTCTTGATTGTTCGAGTTGCCACCCGGCTCATTCCAAGCCATAGCGTTCTCCGTACTGATAAAGCGAAGGCGCGCCCACGGCGCGCCGGCCAATGCTACCCAAAGCCCAAGGGTGACGGCAAAGCCGCCACTGCAGGCTTTATTGCAAAGTATGTTGCTCGATAAAGGCTTGAGGCTCCAACCCCTCGCGACTCACCAAACGATTGAGCTCGACTCGCGGCAAACGTACCGACAGCAAGCTATGACCCTGCTCATCGTGCTCTTCACTCTGCACCGCACCCAAGGCGAAGAACTGCGCACGCAGCCTTCCCAGACGCTGCGGCAACTGCAGCGTGGCGACGAACAAATCCTCGCCCAACAGCTCTGCCACGGCCTGTCGCAACAACTCCAGACCACGCCCTTCACGCGCCGACAGCCAGACACGAACCGGCTTGCCGTCACCGTCGCGCTGGATCTGCGGCTCGACACCTTCCAACAAATCCAGCTTGTTGTATACCTCAAGCATCGGCAGCTCGTTCGCGCCGATCTCCTTGAGCACTTCCTGCACCTGCTCGATCTGCGCCATGCGCTCGGGCTCATGGGCATCGATCACGTGCAGCAGCAAGTCGGAGTTGCTCGACTCTTCCAGCGTAGCGCGGAAGGCCTCGACCAGCTTGTGCGGCAGGTGGCGAATGAAGCCCACGGTATCGGCCAGGACGATCGGACCGAGGTCATCGAGTTCCAGGCGGCGCAAGGTCGGATCAAGGGTGGCGAACAGCTGGTCGGCCGCATACACCTCGGAAGTGGTCAGGGCATTGAACAGGGTGGACTTGCCGGCGTTGGTGTAACCCACCAGGGAAACCGACGGGATATCCGCGCGCTTGCGCCCGCGACGCGCCTGCTCTCGCTGGCTGCGCACCTTTTCCAGCTTCTGCTTGATCTGCCGAATGCGCACGCGCAGCAAGCGGCGGTCGGTTTCCAGCTGGGTTTCGCCCGGGCCGCGCAGGCCGATACCACCCTTTTGCCGCTCGAGGTGAGTCCAGCCGCGCACCAGACGCGTGCTCATATGGTCGAGCTGAGCCAGCTCCACCTGCAGCTTGCCTTCGTGAGTGCGGGCGCGCTGGGCGAAGATATCGAGGATCAAGCCGGTGCGATCGAGCACACGACACTCGAAGGCGCGCTCGAGGTTGCGCTCCTGGCTGGGCGTCAGAGTGTGATTGAAGATGACCAGATCGGCCTCGACGGCCTTGACCTGATCGCGCAGCTCCTCGACCTTGCCACTGCCGATCAGGAACTTGGCAGTCAGGCGGCTGCTGGGCACGCAAAAGAAAGCGGCCATATCGGCACCTGCCGACATGGCCAGCTCCTGGAACTCCTGGGGATCTTCGCTCGCCTCGGAGTCTTGGCCTTCCAGATGAACCAGGATGGCCCGCTCACCGCCCTCATGACGCTCGAAGAACAATGCGACCCCCTACTTAGGCGTTACCCGACTCGCCATCGGCCTGCTCGGAATCGCCAGCGCTCGGCAGACGCACCGGACGGCTGGGGACGACGGTAGAAATGGCGTGTTTGTAGACCATCTGGCTGACGGTGTTCTTCAGCAGGATGACGAACTGGTCGAAGGACTCGATCTGGCCCTGCAGCTTGATGCCGTTGACCAGATAAATGGAAACAGGGACGCGTTCCTTACGCAGGGTATTCAGGTAAGGGTCTTGTAGCGAATGCCCTTTTGACATGTGCCGCACTCCTTTCGAGGATCAATTTTCAATAATTTTAGTAAGTAAACAATAGCTTCAGACCGCCTCACCCCCAAGGATAGACGGCCAGCGGCAAGGTCTCATTTCAATATGGAGACGCTTTCCAGGTATTTCAAGGCGCGAGACAGATTGTCGCAGGCCAGACTATCGAGCCAGTGCAAACCGTCCCAACCTCGTAGCCAGGTGAACTGCCGCTTGGCCAACTGGCGAGTGGCGATGATGCCGCGCTCGACCATTTCGTCCCGGGAAAGCTCACCATCGAGGTATTCCCATACCTGGCGATAGCCTACCGCCCTAATAGACGGCAATCCCGCGTGCAAGTCACTTCGGATACGCAGGGCTTCGACCTCTTCTACGAAACCCTGTTCCAGCATCGCCCGAAATCGTTGAGCGATGCGGTCGTGCAAAATCTGACGCTGCGCCGGTGCGATAGCAAGCTGAGCAACAGTATAGGGTAATTGTCCGGTGCCCGATGTGCCCGTATCGGGATTTCCTGCAGCCTGGCGCCGGCGATGCTCGGTCATGCTCAGGCCACTGACGCGATAGACCTCCAGCGCCCGAGTCAGGCGCTGCGGATCGTTGGGATGGATGCGCGCCGCGGACTCCGGATCGACCGTCGCCAGCTCACGATGCAGCACCTCCCAACCTTCTGCCAGCGCGCGCGCCTCCAGCTCGGCACGTATTGCCGGATCGGCACTGGGCATATCGGCCAGCCCTTCCAGCAGCGCCTTGTAATAGAGCATGGTGCCCCCGACCAGCAGCGGAATACGGCCACGCGCCGCACTCTCGGCCATGGCCACCAGCGCGTCGGTGCGAAATTCGGCCGCCGAATAGCTCTCGGCCGGGTCACGGATATCGATCAGGGCGTGGGGAAACTCATCGAGAATGGCGCGCTCTGGCTTGGCCGTGCCGATATCCATGCCGCGATAGATCAATGCCGAATCCACACTGATCAGGTCGCAGGGCAACACGCGCGCCAGCTCTAGGGCCAGGTCGGTCTTGCCGGCGGCGGTCGGCCCCATCAGGAAGATTGCAGGAGGAAGCGAAGACATCGGCATGGCTCGAAAACGGAAACGGGGAGCCCTTGACTCAGGGCCTCACTCAATTACTGGCCGCGCATGAACAGCTTGTCGAGCTGATCCATGCTCAGTTGTGTCCAGGTCGGTCGCCCATGGTTGCACTGACCGCTGCGCTCGGTCTGCTCCATGTCGCGCAGCAGGCCGTTCATTTCGGGAATGGTCAGGCGCCGATTGGCGCGTACTGCGCCGTGACAGGCCATGGTTGCCAGCAGCTCGTTGAGGTGCGCCTGGATACGATCACTGGTGCCGTACTCCAGCAGGTCGGCCAATACGTCGCGCACCAGTTGAGTGGCCTCGGCCTGCTTGAGCAGGGCCGGAATCTGCCGGATCGCCACGCTTTCCTCGCCCAGACGCTGCAGCTCGAAGCCCAGGCGCTGGAACCACTCGCCATGCTCCTCGGCGCAGTCCGCCTCGCGTTGACTGAGGGCGATGGACTCCGGCACCAGCAGCGGCTGACCGCGCAGGCCCTCGCTGGCCATGGCCTGCTTCAGGCGCTCATAGGTGATGCGCTCATGGGCTGCATGCATATCCACCACCACCATGCCCTGGGCATTCTCGGCGAGAATATAAACGCCCTTGAGCTGCGCTACGGCGTAACCGAGCGGCGGAATGTCGCCCTGCTCCTGCGGCATGGACTGAAGCTGAGCGGTCGGCAGCGGCGAAAAGTACTCACGGTAGGCTGCCTGAGCTTCGCCGGCTGGCACGCCGGGATTGCTGACCGGTTGCTGATAGCCAGCCCCGGCGCCACGCCAGGCCGGCTGCGGATTGGCCACGGGCGTTTCCAGCACGCTGGCGGCCAGGCCCATTTCGCCCTGCGGGCCGAACTCGCCTGCGGCCAGGCCCGTCGGGCGCAGCATGGGCGATACGGCTGCCGGCGCCGCAACCTGATCTTCCGGGCGCACATCGGCCAGCGCACGATGCAGCGTACCGTAGAGGAAGTCATGGACCATGCGGCTGTCACGAAAGCGTACTTCATGCTTGGTCGGGTGGACGTTGACGTCCACCGTCGTCGGATCGATCTCCAGGAACAGCACGAAAGTCGGATGGCGACCATTGAACAGCACGTCGCGGTAGGCCTGGCGCACCGCGTGGGCGACAAGCTTGTCGCGCACCATGCGGCCATTGACGTAGAAGTACTGCAGATCCGCCTGGCTGCGCGAGAAGGTCGGCAAGCCAACCCAGCCCCACAAGCGCAGGCCGCTGCGCTCGATCTCGATCGGCAGCGCCTGCTCCAGGAAGGCCGGGCCGCAGACCGAGGCGACGCGGCGCGCACGGCTGATCTCGTCACCCGCCTCGTGCAGGCTGAGGACGGTCTTGCCGTTGTGCCGCAAGTGGAAGCCAATATCGAAGCGCGCCAGCGCCAGGCGCTTGATCACTTCTTGCAGGTGATCGAATTCGGTTTTCTCGGCGCGCAGGAACTTGCGCCGCGCGGGGGTATTGAAGAACAGGTCACGCACTTCCACCGAAGTGCCCACCGGATGCGCGGCGGGCTGCACGCGCGGCTCCATGTCGCGCCCTTCGGTTTCCACCTGCCAGGCCTGATCGGCGTCAGCCGTGCGCGAGGTCAGGGTCAGGCGCGATACCGAGCTGATCGACGCCAGCGCCTCGCCGCGAAAGCCCATGCTGAGCACGGCTTCCAGATCTTCGAGCTCGCGAATCTTGCTGGTGGCGTGACGCGCCAGGGCCAGCGGCAAGTCGTCGGCGGCAATGCCGCGGCCATCATCACGCACCTTGAGCAGCTTGATGCCGCCCTGCTCGACCTCGACGTCGATGCGCCGGGCACCGGAGTCCAAGCTGTTTTCCAGCAGCTCCTTGGCCACCGAAGCCGGGCGCTCGACTACCTCGCCTGCAGCGATCTGGTTAGCCAGGCGCGGGCTGAGCAAATGAATACGGGACATGACACTCACTACTGGGCGGCCAGGGACGTGGCGGGTATCTGCAATGTCTGGCCGACCTTGATCACGTCGCCATTGAGCTTGTTGGCACTGCGCAGGGCAGCCAGGCTGATCTGATAGCGCTGGGCGATCAGCGCCAGGCTTTCGCCACGGGCAACCACGTGCTCGCGCGGGCCTGCGGCGATCTTGCCTTCATCACGCAGCCAGGCGACGTAGGTGCCGGGCGGCGGATTTTCGTGGAAGAACTGCTTGACGCCAGAGGTGATCGAGCGCGCCAGGGCCTGCTGGTGGCTGGCGGTGTGCAGCTTCTTCGCCTCGTTGGGATTGGAAATGAACCCGGTTTCCACGAGGATCGAGGGGATGTCAGGCGACTTCAACACCATGAAGCCCGCCTGTTCCACACGACGCTTGTGCAGCGGCGTGATGCCGCCCATGTTCGACAGCACTTTCTGACCGACGTTGAGGCTGGAGGACAGCGATGCGGTCATCGACAGATCCAGCAGCACACCGGCGAGCATCTTGTCCTTGTCGTCGAGGCTGACGTTGCCGGCGCCACCGATCAGGTCCGACTGGTTCTCGGCATCGGCCAGCCAGCGCGCGGTCTCGGAGGTCGCGCCGCGCTCGGACAGCGCATAGACCGAGGCACCGAAGGCCGAGGAGCGCGGCGCGGCATCGGCATGAATCGAGACGAACAGATCGGCGCCCTTCTTGCGCGCGATCTCGGTGCGCTTGCGCAACGGGATGAAATAGTCGCCGGTGCGCACTAGCTCACCACGGAAACCCTTCTCGGCATTGATCTGCCGCTGCAGCTCCTTGGAGATGGCCAGGGTTACGTGCTTTTCATACTGTCCCTTGACTGGCGACAGCGCGCCCGGGTCCTCACCACCGTGGCCGGCGTCGATCGCGATCACAATGTCACGCTTGCCATTGGGTACGGGCGTCAGCTTGGGCGGAGGCTGGGTCGGGGTGACCGGCACGGGCGGCGCGCTGGCAGCGACGCTGGGCGCCTGCGTCGCGGACGGCGCACTGCCCTGATCGAACAGGTCAACGACAAGGCGATGGCCATATTGCTGGTTGGGCGCCAGGGTGAAGCTCTTGGGCGACACCGGTGCCGACAGGTCGATGACCACGCGCAGTTCCTCGGCGCTGCGCTGAGCCGAGCGCACGCCGGTAATCGGCGTGTTGCCCAGAGAAAGCTGATCGAAACCGGTGGCCAACTTGGCGCCACTGACGTCGATGACGATGCGGTTGGGTGCCGTCAGAGTGAACACGTTGTGCTGCACCGGGCCGGACAGATCGAAGACCAGGCGGGTATTGTCCGGGGCACGCCATAGGCGCACGCTCCGTACATCGGAGGCAGCCAACGCCTCGGCAGCCAGAGCCGCCAACAATATCCCCACAGCGGTAACCAGCGCGCCTATGCGCATAACCAACCCCATCGATTCTTGTTCACTCCTTGCCGCTCAGGGCTTTGCACCAGGCCTCCCCTCGAGCCCCATGCCCCTGCAGCAACAGCAAGCGGCCGCTCGCTTGAGGGGTAATGGTAATGTCCAGGTCGGGCTTTGGCAAAACGCCCGCGCCACGCTGCGGCCATTCGATCAGGCACAAGGCATTCCCTTCGAAGTAGTCGCGGATGCCGAGAAACTCCAGTTCCTCCGGATCGACCAGGCGGTAGAGGTCGAAATGAAAGGCGCGCACCTCGCCGATTTCATAAGGCTCGACCAGGGTGAAGGTCGGACTCTTGACCGCACCGGCATGGCCCAGGCCGCGCAGAATGCCGCGTGACAGGGTGGTCTTGCCGGCGCCCAGGTCTCCGTGCAGATAGATGGTGCCCACACCGCCGCTGACCTCGGCAATCGACGCACCCAATGTCAGCATCGCGGCCTCGTCGGCTGCTTCGAGCTTCACTTCACACACGGACACAACTCCTCCAGCAACTGACGAATGGCGCCGGACAGATCACCGGCAGCCAGCCCACGCCCCAGCACGGCCAGCGTTTCGCCGGCCCGCGCGTGCAACCAGACCGCCAGGCAGGCGGCTTCAAAGGGCGCCATGCCCTGCGCCAGCAGCGCGCCGATCAACCCGGCCAGAACGTCGCCCAAACCCGCCCCGGCCATCGCCGGATGGCCGCGATTGCACAACGCCAGACGCCCGTCCGGCGACGCGACCAGGCTACCAGCGCCCTTGAGCACGACCACCAGACCAAAACGCTGCGCCAGAGCCCGCGCAGCGGCGGGCCGGTCGGCCTGCAACGCCGCCGTGTCGATGCCCAGCAAGCGCGCCGCCTCGCCCGGATGCGGCGTCAGCACACCCTGACGTGGTGCTGCGACCTGACCAGCGGCGAGCAGATTCAGCGCGTCGGCATCCCATACCTGCGGCTGCTCGCGGC
Source organism: Pseudomonas sp. UBA6323 (assembly GCF_002439135.1). Taxonomy (NCBI): domain Bacteria; kingdom Pseudomonadati; phylum Pseudomonadota; class Gammaproteobacteria; order Pseudomonadales; family Pseudomonadaceae; genus Pseudomonas; species Pseudomonas sp. UBA6323. The sequence continues at coordinate 14,260 of NZ_DJSX01000030.1, forward strand.
CCGATACGCCAGACAGCAGGCTACGCCCCCAGGCGGCCTGGCCCAGCCCCGGTCCAACCACGCAAACATCGGCGCGCTCGACCAGCGCCAGCAACTGATTGGCCGAAGCCACCGCCGCGCACATGATTTCAGGTCGGCGCACCAGGGCCGCGGCGACGTGCTCGGCACGCGTCGCGAGCGACACCAGGCCAGCGCCGGCTCGTAGGGCGCTGTCGGCACTGAGCAACGCGGCGCCGCCCATGCCCAGATCGCCACCGATCACCAGCAGGTGGCCGAACTGCCCCTTGTGCGCCACCGGCGAGCGCGCCGCAAGCCGCGGCAGGTTGGCGGGATCGAGCAATTGTGCAGCACAGGGAGCCGCTGCCAGCAGCTGCGCATCGCCCTGCAGGTCATCGAACTGCAGCTCGCCACACAGCTCGGGGCCTAGCCCCGTGAAAAGACCCAGCTTGAGCGCGATGAAGGTCACGGTCAGGTCGGCGCGCACCGCCACGCCCACGCACGCGCCGCTGTCGGCGTGCAAACCGGAGGGAATATCCACGGCGAGCACCGGCAGGCCGCTCTGATTGAGCAGGCGGATCGCCTGGGCGTAAGGCTCACGCACCGCGCCGGTAAGCCCCGTGCCGAGCAGCGCATCGACCACGACACCGGCCAAAGGCGCGCACTCGCTCCAAGGCAAAATATCTACACCTGCCTGCCTGGCATCGGCGCAAGCCAGGGCGGCGTCGCCAACCAGCGCGGCAGGATCGCCGACGGCCAAGACCCGCACACCCCAACCGGCGCGTTGCGCCAGGACAGCGAGCAGATAGCCATCACCGGCATTGTTGCCGCGCCCGGCGAGGACGGTGATTTCGCCCGCATCCGGCCAGCGACGACGCAAGGCACGCCAGGCGCCATGGGCGGCGCGCTGCATCAGCTCGAAACCCGGCGTACCGGCGGCGATCAGCTGCGCATCGAGTGCACGCACCTGTTCGGCGCTATGCAGGCTCAAAGGCAAAGAGGCGGAAAGTGAATGCATGGCTCGCTCGCGACGGATGTCTGGCAGAATTATACGCACCTCCACCGCCTGCGCCCGCCCCATGTCCGACCAAACTCTCGATCTCGATGCGCTGGTCCTGTCCATCAAGGACTGGGGGCGCGAGCTGGGCTTCCAGCAAGTCGGCATTACCGATGTCGAGTTGGGCGAGCATGAGGCGCACCTCAAGCGCTGGCTGGCGGCTGGCTACCAGGGCGAGATGGACTACATGGCCGCCCACGGCGACAAGCGCTCGCGCCCGCAGGAACTGGTGCCCGGCACGCTGCGCGTGGTGTCGCTGCGCATGGACTATCTGCCTGGCGATACGCAGATGGCCCAGCGCCTGAGCGAGCCGGAACAAGCCTACGTGTCGCGCTACGCGCTGGGCCGCGATTACCACAAGCTGATCCGCAAACGCCTGCAACAACTGGCCGAACGCATCCAGCAGCAGATCGGCCCGTTCGGTTATCGCGCCTTCGTCGACAGCGCGCCGGTACTGGAAAAGGCCATTGCCGAGAAGGCCGGCCTGGGCTGGATCGGCAAGAACACTCTAGTGCTCAATCGCAAGGCCGGCAGCTATTTCTTTCTCGGCGAGCTGTTCGTCGACCTGCCGCTGCCGGTCGATGCGGCGCATGGCAGCGAGCACTGCGGGCGCTGCAGCGCCTGCATGGACATCTGCCCCACCGCAGCCTTCGCCGGCCCTTACCAGTTGGATGCACGACGCTGCATCTCCTACCTGACCATCGAGCTCAAAGGCGCCATCCCGGTGGAACTGCGCGCGCCCATCGGCAACCGGGTGTTCGGCTGCGACGACTGCCAGATCGTCTGCCCCTGGAATCGCTTCGCCCGGCCCACCGAGCAGGGCGACTTTCAGCCGCGCCACGGCCTGGACAACAGCTCCCTGGCCGAACTGTTCATGTGGACGGAAGAAGAATTTCTCAGCCGCACCGAGGGCTCGCCGCTACGCCGCGCTGGCTACGAGCGCTGGCTGCGCAACCTGGCAGTCGGCCTGGGCAATGCGCCCTCGACCATCCCGGTGCTGCAGGCTCTGAACGCGCGCCGCGAGCACCCATCGGAACTGGTACGCGAGCATGTGCAGTGGGCATTGCAGCGACACTGCGCCCTGTAGCCCGGATGAAATCCGGGAGTAGCGTCGCCCGTTTCCCCGGATTGCATCCGGGCTACGGCGCTCGCGCGGCACGCCGGAGTGGCTGATTTACACCTTGAGGAAATGCTCGCGATAGTGGCGCAGTTCGGCGATGGATTCGCGGATATCGTCCAGCGCCTGGTGCGTGGCGGTTTTCTGGAAGCTGTCCTTGACCTCCGGCGCCCACATGCCGGCGAGGATCTTCAGGGTCGAGACGTCCAGATAGCGGTAGTGGAAGTAGGCTTCCAGCGCCGGCATGTACTTGTAGAGGAAGCGGCGATCCTGGCCGATGCTGTTGCCGCAGATCGGCGACTTGCCCTTCGGCACCCACTGTTCGAGAAAGGCGATGGTCTGCGCCTCGGCCGCCGCCGTGTCGATCTGGCTCTCGCGCACGCGCTGGGTCAGGCCGCTCTGGCCATGGGTGCGGGTGTTCCATTCGTCCATGCCGGCCAAAGCCTCGTCGCTCTGGTGAATGGCGATCACGGGGCCTTCGGCCAGCACGTTCAGCTCGCTGTCGGTGACGATGGTGGCCATCTCGATGATCACGTCGCGCTCCGGCTCCAGGCCGGTCATTTCCAGATCGATCCAGATCAGGTTATCGGGGTTTTGCATGGTTAGGCTCCTTGGCTCAGGTGCCAATTCTAGCGGATATCGGCGCGTCCTTGATCTGCCAGACAAGCAACGAGGTCTGTCGCCCCTCGTTGATCGCCAGCAGCCGTTCAGCCGGCACGCCGGGAATCTCGAAGGTATTGCTGATCAGCCAGCTACCGGCGCGCATTTCGGCTTGCGCCTTGGCCCACAGCCGCGGCATTGGCACTGGCGACAAAAAACAGTAGACCACGTCGAAATCACCCAGAGTGGTTTGCCACAGACTGCGATAGTGTACATGGCAGTTCTCCTGAAACAGACAACGTAGCCAGGCAAGAAGAAAGAGCAGCGGCGCCGTTTCGACGCCAACGAAATGCCCACGGGGAAACTGCCGAGCCAACTGCAGCAACGTCCCTGCCGTACCACAACCAAGGTCGACGAAACGCAGCGTCGGTTCCAACTCGCTCAAGCACTGCTGCAGACGTTGCTGCGCCTTGCGCCCACTCAAGTACAGCGGCACCTGCTCACGCAGGCTGTTCCAGTTGACCAGCAGTAACAGCACGAAGCCCAGCAGGAACAGCCAGGCTGGCAAGTCGGCGCGCTGCACCAGCAACAGTGTCGGCAGGAACGCCAGGTTGATACACAACCACCAGCGCGACAATCCCAGGCGCCAGCCTATGGCAGCGGCCAGCACGCCCTGCAGCAGAGCGACGGAAAACAGCGACATGCGCCAGGGCAGCAGCGCCAGCAGATACACCAGCACCACCACCAGCGCCACGGCCAGGCTTTGCGCCAGGAGCGCGCGCAACACAGGCAGCCGCAGCACCGTTCTTTCCCCGCCAGTCGTCATTCCCTGCCCCCCGCTTCCGGCAGCCGAATGACCACCGAGCGCTCATGCTAAACTCGCCGCGATCAACACTCCACCACACCCCGGACGATTCATGGCCAAACGCCAACTCAACCGCCGCCAGAGCTGGCGCATCGAAAAGATTCAAGGCGAGCGCGCCGCCCGCGCGGCCAAGCGTGAATCGCGAGCCGTGGAAGCGCTGGAAGGCGGCGACCTGGGCCCGGAGCAGACCGGCCTGGTGATCGCTCACTTTGGCGTACAGGTGGAAATCGAGGGTTTGCAGGGTGAACTGGCCGGTCAGGTGTTTCGCTGCCACCTGCGCGCCAACCTGCCGGCACTGGTCACCGGCGATCAGGTGGTCTGGCGCCCCGGCAACCAGGGCGACGGCGTGATCGTCGCGCAACTGCCGAGAAACAGCGAACTGTGCCGCCCCGACATGCGCGGCCAACTCAAGCCGGTGGCGGCCAACGTCGACCAGATCGTCATCGTCTTCGCCCCCTTGCCCGAACCCCATGCCAACCTGATCGACCGCTATCTGGTGGCCGCCGAGCATGCCGGCATTCGCCCGCTGCTGCTGCTGAACAAGGCCGACCTGATCGACGAACAGAATCAGGTGGCGCTGGACGCCCTGCTCAAGGTCTATCGTCAGCTGGAGTATCCACTGCTGGAAGTCTCGGCCCATCAGGGCGACGGCATGGAACAGCTGAAAAAGCGCCTGGACGGCCACGTCAGCGTTTTCGTTGGCCAGTCGGGGGTGGGCAAGTCATCGCTGGTCAACGGCCTACTGCCCGGCGTCGACACCCGCGTCGGCGCGCTGTCGGAGCTGACCGGTAAGGGCACGCACACCACCACCACCGCACGGCTGTTCCACTTTCCCGGTGGCGGTCAGCTGATCGACTCCCCCGGTATTCGCGAATTCGGCCTGGGCCATGTCAGTCGCGACGACGTGGAGGCCGGCTTCATCGAGTTCCACGACCTGCTAGGCCGCTGCCGTTTTCGTGACTGCAAGCACGACCGCGAACCGGGCTGCGCACTGTTGCAGGCGTTGGAAGACGGTCGCGTGCAGCCGCAGCGCATGGCCAGCTACCGGCACATCCTCGCCAGCCTGCCGCAGGACGATTACTGATTGTTCAGTTGATCGAACTGCAGCGCGCCTTCCTCGAAAATATTCAGGCGCTCGCGCAGCTGCTCCGGCGCTAGCGGCTCGCTAGCCGCCCCTGCCGGGGCAGGCGTTTCACTCTCGCTGGACTCGACACCCTGCTCGCCTTCAATGGCGCGCTGCGCCTTCTTGGTCAGCACGACGATATCGATGCGTCGATTGACCGGATTGAAGGGGTCTTCACGATCGAACAACGCCGACGAGGCATAACCGACCACTCGCGCCACTTGATCATCGGAATACCCGCCGGCCACCAGCGCCCGCCTTGCAGCGTTGGCGCGATTGGATGACAACTCCCAGTTGCCGAAATCGCCGCGCCCAGCGAAAGGCTTGGCATCGGTATGGCCGCTGATGCTGATTTTGTTCGGCACCGCGCGAATGGTGTCGGCCATGGCCAGCAGAATGTCTTCGAAATAAGGCTGAAGGTTGGCACTACCGAGGGCGAACATCGGCCGGTTCTCGGCATCCATGATCTGGATGCGCAGGCCATCCTGGGTGATCTCGAACAGGATCTGATCCTTGAAGCGCTGCAGTTCAGGGTTTTCCTCGACCTTGTTCTGCAGCTCCTGCAACAGCAGCTCCAGGCGTTCCTGCTCCATCTTCTCGGCCAGGGTTTCGATCTGATCGGTGCTGATGCCCGTCTCGTCCGGCTGGCTCTCCGGCGTATCGGTTACATCCGGGTTGAGCGTGCGCTCCGGCGCCGGCGTCGGCGTACCGCCGAGGTCGATGGCGTAGGGGCTGGCGCTTTCGGTAAAGCCGATGGGGTCCTGGAAGTAACCGGAGATCGCGCGTTTCTGCTCCGGCGTGGCCGACGACATCAGCCACATCACCAGGAAGAACGCCATCATGGCGGTGGCGAAGTCGGCGAAGGCGATCTTCCAGGCGCCGCCATGGTGCCCGCCTGCGGTCTTCTTGACCCGCTTGACGATGATGGGTTGGTTATTTTCCATGGCTTAGCTGCCGCGCATGGCCTGTTCGAGCTCGCTGAAACTCGGGCGATGCGCCGGGAACAGCACCTTGCGCCCGAACTCGACAGCCAGCGTCGGCGGCATGCCGGAAGCAGACGCGACCAGGGTTGCCTTGATGGCTTCATAGAGGTTCAGCTCTTCCTTGGCGTCATGTTCCAAGGCGTTGGACAGCGGGCCGAAGAAGCCGTATGACGCAAGAATGCCGAGGAAGGTACCGACCAGCGCCGTACCTACCTTCTCACCGATCTGCGCGTTGTCCGCCTCGGCCAGAATCGACATGGTGATCACGATGCCCAGTACCGCGGCGACGATACCCATGGCCGGCATGCCGTCGGCAACCTTGGCTACCGCGTGCGCCGGATGCTCCACTTCCTCCTTGAGGCTGGCCAGCTCCATGTCGAACAACCCTTCGAGTTCGTGCGGGGCCATGTTGCCGGACGACATGATGCGCAGGTAGTCGCAGATGAACGCCGTCATGCGCGCATCCTTGAGCACTCCGGGGTACTTGCTGAAGATCGGGCTGGCGTTGGGGTCCTCGACGTCGGCCTCGATGGCCATCATGCCCTCGCGACGACTCTTGTTGAGGATCTCGTACAGCAGCTTGAGCACTTCCAGATAGTAGGCATGGGTGAAGCGGCTGCCGAACATGCTCAGCGACTTCTTGAACACGGTCATGAACATGTTGCCCGGGTTGGCCTGCAGGAATGCTCCCAGCGCCGCGCCGCCAATGATCAGAACCTCGAAGGGGTGAACCAGCGCCATCAGCTTACCGCCCGAGAGCACGAAACCGCCGAATACGCAGCCGAAAACGACAATGATGCCTATGATTTTTGCCATGAAAGAAACGCTTGCAGAGCCTAGAGGATGGGCTATTAAAAACAGCCCTTCTAATTATCGGAACTTATACGCCAGACTATAGCCAGTTATGGTCAAAAGCCAGTTCGACTCGAGCCAATATGTCGACGCCAAAGTCCCTGCCACGCACTCTAGACGCCTGGGTACAGCATCTGGGCAAGTTGCCGCTGCCAATCGAGCAGCAGCAGCACTTGCGCCTGCGTCGCATCCTGGGTGACAGCCGCAAAACCTGGCGCGAAATCGCCGAGACCATCGAGCTGAGCCCATCCTTCGCCCTGCAGGTCCTGCGCGAAGCCAACCAGTCGGGCAACAGCCTCAGCGATCCGGCCGAAAGCGTCGAAACGGCCCTTTCACGCCTGGGCCTGAGCCGCTGCGAGGCGCTACTCAACCAGGCGCCAGCGCTGCCCGAGGGCGAGATTCCTCAGGCGTTTCGCCAGATACTGCTGATCAGCCAGCACGCCAGCCAGCAGGCCCGCGGGCTGTTCGGCGCTCGTTTGGCACGGCTGTGGAACGAACTGCATGGCTGCAGCCTGCTGTTTCTCGCACCGATCTGGCCGCTGCTGTGCGCCCACCCGCAATTGCTCGAAGCCTGGGAACAGCGGGTGCTGCTCAAAGGCGAACGACCGGCTGCTGTGGAGAAGGACCTGCTGGGCGTCAGCCTGATCCAGCTGTGCCTCAAGCTGGCTGAACGCTGGCGCCTGCCGGAGTGGATCGTGCGCGGCTATCGCCTGCTGGAGCGTGACCGCCGCCAGTTGGTCAAGGCGCTGCATATCGCCCGCGATAACGAGCATCCGCTGCATCAGCAACAGATGCTCGACGAAGATACTTCCCTGCGTCACTGGCTCACTCAACCGAGCAATTGCGTGCTGCTGGCCAACGGCCTGGCGGTGTCGGCCCACCACGCCTGGGATACCGCGCACAGCCTGCGCTGGCAGCGTCTTACCGGGCTGTACCTGCAGATTCCCTTGTGCGAGCTGCAGCAGGAAGTGCATCAACATGCCGTCAGCAGCGCCCGTCTGATCCATGACGCCGTGCTCTGGCATCCGGCACAGGCATTGATTTGGCCGTGGGACGCCCATCGCCTGAAGCCGGCGGTCACCGCCGCGCCACCGCCCAAGCGTGACGACCTTGCCGCCTGGCGGCAGCATTGCGCGCGCCTGCTGGCCGAGCCCAGCAGCTTCGCCAATGTGCCGCAGCTGACTGCATGCGCCCGCGACGCGCTGCAAGCCTGCGGTCTGAAGCGCGTTCTGCTGATGCTCGCCGATCGTCATCACACCCGCCTGCAGACCCAGCAACACGCGGGCCTCGATGCCAGCGCGGCGAGCCTCAGCCTCGATCCGGCACAAAGCCAGGTCCTGAAACGCCTGCTCAGCGAGCCGGGCCAGTTGCGTATGACCCCCAGCAACATCGCGCAGTTTTCTGCCCTGCTGCCGGGCAACCTCAAGGCCCTGTTCCCCAGCGAACATCTGCTGCTGCGCTCTCTCGCCAGCAATGGTCGAGTGGTAATGCTGGTCGTGGCCGACCAGGGCGGCCAGCCGCTCAATGACGTCAGCCTGCAGGCCTTCGCCAAGACCGTGCAGTGCATCGAGCGCGCGCTGGGCTGCTTTTCCAGACGCGGACGCTGAAGAGTCCGCTACAATCGACCTCTTTTCATACGACGAGGCCGAGATGTCCGCCTTCGACAATCTACCTCTGGTGATCGAACCGGCCGAGCTGGCCGAGCGCCTGGACGCGGCCGACCTGATCCTGCTCGACCTCAGCAGTGCAGCGCGTTACGCCGCCGGCCACATTCCGGGCGCGCGCTGGGTGGATACCAAGCGTACGCAGTTGGGCCAGCCGCCCGCTCCCGGTCTGCTACCCGAACGCGCGCAGCTCGAAGCGCTGTTCGCCGATATCGGCCACCGGGCCGAGGCCACCTACGTGGTTTACGACGATGAGGGCGGCCCCTGGGCCGGCCGCTTCATCTGGCTGCTCGATGTGATCGGCCATCAGCATTACCACTTCCTCAACGGCGGCCTGCAGGCCTGGATCGGCGACGGACTCGAGCTGAGCCAGGACGTGCCCGCCGTGGCCCGCAACGAAGTGACGCTGACCCTGAGCGACGCCCCTACCGCCACCCGCGACTACCTGCAATCACGCCTGAATTCGGCCGACCTAGCCATCTGGGACGTGCGCGGCGCGGACGAATATCGCGGCGAGAAGCTGAGTTCGGCACGTGGCGGGCACATCCCCGGCGCAACCCATTTCGAATGGACTGCAGGCATGGACCCACAGCGCGGCATGCGCATTCGCACGGACATCGCCGAAGTTCTGCAGGGCCTGGGCATCACACCGGACAAGGAAGTGATCACTCACTGCCAGACTCATCGCCGCTCCGGCTTCAGTTACGTGGTGGCTAAGGCGCTCGGATACCCGCGCGTGAAAGCCTACGCTGGCTCCTGGTCCGAATGGGGCAACCTGCCCGATACGCCCATCGAACGCTGAGCCCGCAAACCTTCAATTGCACCCTGCGCCGGCCACAGCGCAGGCAGGAACCTCAAGGAAACACGATGAAACAACGTCTCTTTATCCTCAGCCAGTACCTGCTGCCTCATCACCTGCTGTCGCGCCTGATCGGCTGCGTTGCCGAGTGCCGCATCGGATGGCTCAAGAATCCGCTGATCTCGTGGTTCGCCAAGCAGTACGAGGTCAACATGAGCGAAGCGCAGAACGAAGACCTGCGCGCCTTCGAGCACTTCAACGCCTTCTTCACCCGCGCCCTGAAGGCAGGCGCGCGCCCGCTGGATGAAACCGCCGGCGCCATTCTCAGCCCGGCCGACGGTGCGATCAGCCAGCTCGGCACCATCGAGCACGGGCGTATCTTCCAGGCCAAGGGCCACAGCTTCAGCACGGTCGAATTGCTTGGTGGCGATGCCGAGCGCGCGGCGCCGTTCATGGGCGGCCAGTTCGCCACCGTGTACCTCTCGCCGAAGGATTACCACCGCGTCCATATGCCGCTGGGTGGCACGCTGAAGGAGATGGTCTACGTTCCGGGCCGTCTGTTCTCGGTCAACCAGACCACCGCGGAGAACGTGCCGGAACTGTTCGCCCGCAACGAGCGCGTGGTCTGCCTGTTCGACACCGAGCGCGGGCCGATGGCCGTGGTACTGGTGGGCGCGATGATCGTCGCCAGCATCGAGACGGTATGGGCCGGCCTGGTCACCCCGCCCAAGCGCGAACTGAAGAGCACGCGTTACGACGCGCCAGCGCGCGGGCCGATCGAACTGGCCAAAGGTGCGGAAATGGGTCGCTTCAAGCTGGGCTCCACGGCCATCGTCCTGTTCGGTCCGAACCAGGTGCAGTGGGCCGAAGAACTCTGCGCTGGCAGCGCCGTGCGCATGGGCCAGTTGCTGGGCAACGCTCAGGGCTGAGCGTCCGGGAAAGGAACCCGCATCTCGACCGTTCGGTCATAGATCCGTACTCTGGCGAGGCAGCCTGTCCAGGCGGACGGGCTGCCAGCACAGGCAGATACTGCTAGAGTTCGAAAGACTATTACTAGAGCCGCTCGTTATTGCGTGGCCGGAGTATCCGAGTTTGATGGACAAACAGAGTACCCACCTTCAACTGTTGCGCGTTCCCACACCGAGCAAGCAAAGCCTCAGCTTCTGCGACGGCAGCCCCCGTGACCTCAAACGCTGGATCGCAGGCCTGCCCAAGGCGAACATCGGTGAAACCGCGCGGCAGTTGTATCAGAGCCTGGTGGAACTCAACCAACTCCTCACCCCCTCGGAAAACCGCCTGCAACTGCTGGAGCTGCTACGCCCTGAAGTGAGCTTCGTCTGCCTGCACCTCGAGCGCCACTTTCTCAACCAGGCCATCGTTCTCGACGAGCGCCCGCGCAAGGTCGCCAACCTCTGCCAGGCACTGCAGAACCATTTGGCGGTCGGCTACAAGCTGATCATCTCACGCGTCATCGCACGCAGCGGCAAGGACCGCGACCAACTCCTCGCCATCGCCCTGCAACGCGCCAGTCACAGCCTTTGCAGCCCGCTGGTCCGCGCCAGCCAGCTGTACTGCCCGGTGCCCGAGGGGCTCTGGCTGGAGCTGCACCAGCTGTATCAGATCGCCTGTGAGCAGCGCCTGCAGCGTCAGGTCATCCGTGACCCGCTGGCTCGCCACACCCAGGGCCTGAGCACCGAGCAGACCTACATCACCGCATTGCTGCTGGGCTGCGCGCGCACCAACCAGATGCGCCAGAACGGCATCGCGCGCCTGGCCGAAGCGCTGGAGCCCTGGAGCGCGCTGATCAAGCTGCAGCCCGGCGACCATCCGCACAGCCTGTTCGTGCTGGCACCGCAAGTCGATGGCCCGCCGCGCTACAAGTCGCTGTATCAGAGCAGCGAACTGCATAACCTGCTGGGCATCGACACGCAGCCGCTGGTCGACGCGATCAAGGAATACCTGGAGCTGCCCGAGGGCGAGCGCAGCAAGTCACGCCTGATGATTCCGGAAGGCATCAGCCTCGACCTGCTGCAACACGTTGCCGCAGCCTGGGGCGACATCGCCGAGCGCACCTTTCAGCGCACGCCGGGCCAGGGCAACCTGACCCTGTGCATCGGCATGACCGCGCTGCATTTCTTCCTCTCCGGCCGTCGCTCCTTCGCTGAGGTGCTCAAGCGCCCTGTGGAAATCGGCGCAGCCGTGTTCAAGCCGTCCACCGGCGAGCCTGACGTCTGGTCGAATGCCTTCGATGCCCAGCGCAGCGCCACTGACGAGATCCATTTCGAAGAGATTCAGTACACCAAGGTCACCCCTGGCGAACAGGCGCCGCCCGAGAGCAACGGCGAGAATTACCCGACCTTCCCCCTGGCCATCGTCAATCACAGTCCTGGCGGCTATTGCCTGTCCTGGCCCAAGGAGGTTCCCAGCCAACTGCAGGCCGGCGAGCTGCTGGGTGTGCAGGACAGCCCCAGCCAGGGTTGGAGCGTGGCCATCGTGCGCTGGATTCGTCAGGTGCGCGGCGGCGGCACGCAGATGGGCATCGAGCTGATCGCGCCGCATGCACGCCCCTGCGGCCTGCAACTGCTGCGCAAGGGCGAGCAGAGCAGCCAGTTTCTGCGCGCCCTGCTGCTACCGGAAATCAGCGCGATTTCCCGTCCTGCCAGCCTGATCACGCCGCGCCTGCCGTTCCAGGAAGGCAGCAAGGTGCTGATCAACGACCACGGCGAAGAGCACCGCGCGGTGCTTACGCGTAGACAGGTCAGCACCGGCAGCTTCAGTCAGTTCGAATATCACCGCGTGGGCGTTGAAGAGGGCGCAGCCGGGACACCGGTCACAGCCTCGCAAAGCCAGAAGCCTGCCGGGGAGGAAGATTTTGACTCGCTCTGGAAGTCGCTGTAGGCTCCGGCGGACTCACCATTTGTCGCCTTTTCGCGCCCGTTCGGCGCGGTAATGACCTTCTCTATGGCCATCGAAAAAAAAACCATCCGCCTGCTGATTCTCGAAGACTCACAGAACGAAGCAGAGCGCCTGGTCAGTCTGTTTCGCAATGCCGGGCACGCTACGCGCGTGCATCGCCTGACCTCCAGCGACGACCTGGCTGAAACCCTGCAACAGACCTGGGATTTGCTGATCTGCGCGCCGAGCAGCGAGCAACTCGATCCCAGCGAGGCGATCACCGCCATCCGCCGCCAGGCCAAGGACATCCCCGTCATCCAGCTGGTCGAAGACAACGACTCCGAGATCATCACCGAAGCGCTGCTGTTCGGTGCGCAGGACGCCCTCCAGCAAGGCGAGGACGAGCGCCTGGTACTGGTGGCCAAGCGCGAGCTCGCCAACCTGGAAGAACGTCGCGCCCGTCGCGCTGCCGAAGTGGCACTGCGTGAGGCGGAAAAGCGCTGCCAGTTGCTGCTTGATAGTTCTGTGGACGCGATCACCTACGTCCACGACGGCATGCATATCTATGCCAACCGCGCGTACCTTGAGCTGTTCCGCTACGAGGATGGCGAAGAGCTCGAAGGCATGCCGATGATCGACCTGATCGCCTGCGAGGATCACGGCTCGTTCAAGGACTTCCTGAAGAACTACCAGAACGCCGAAGGTCATGCCGAGCTCAGTTGCCAGGGCGTGCGCGCCGACGGCAGCAGCTTCGCCGCGCAGATGAGTTTCTCTCCGGCCAGCTACGATGGCGAGCCGTGCATCCAGGTGGTGATCCGCGCAGAAACCTCCAATGCCGAGCTGGAAGAAAAACTGCGCGAAATCAGCAGTCAGGACCTGGTCACCGGCCTGTTCAACCGCAACCACTTCCTAGAGCTGATGGACAACGCCGCCGAGCGCGCCGTCAGCACCGGCCAACCCTCGACCCTGGCGTATATCCGCGTCGACCGCTACGCCGGCATGCAGGGCGAGATCGGCCTGGCCGGTATCGACCTGCTACTGACCGACCTGGCCGGCCTGCTGCGCGCGCATTTCCCGGCGGAGACCCAGCTGGCCCGTTTCGGTGACGATGTGTTCGCCGTCCTGCTGCCGGGGCAGGCGCCCGAGCAGTGCCAGGCCAGCCTGGCGGCCCTGTTGAAGAAGGTCGAGGGCCACCTGTTCGATGTCAGCGGTCGCACCGTGCAGACCACTCTGTCGATCGGCGTGGCGGGACTCAGCGAGAAAACCGCCAAGGCGCAGGAAGTCATCGATCGCGCGCACCGCTGCGCCGACGAGCTCAGCGACGGCAACGCCATCAAGCTGTTCAACCCGGCCGACGAGCTGGCCGCCGCCGCCAACCGTGGCAACCTGCTGGCGATGGTGCAACAGGCGCTGGAGAACAACAGCTTCCGCCTGCTGTTCCAGCCGATCATCAGCCTGCGTGGCGACGCCCACGAACACTACGAAGTGCTGCTGCGCCTGCTCAGCCCGCAGGGTGAGGAAGTGCCGCCTGCGCAGTTCCTCGCCGCGGCCAAGGATGCCGGGCTGGGCGAGAAGATCGACCGCTGGGTGATCCTCAACTCGATCAAGCTGCTGGCCGATCATCGCTCCAAAGGCCACAACACCCGACTGTTCGTGCACCTGTCCAGCGCCAGTCTGCAGGATCAGACCCTGCTGCCGTGGCTCAGCGTGGCGCTCAAGGCCGCGCGCCTGCCGTCCGATTCACTGGTATTCCAGTTCAGCGAGCCCGATGCCATTACCTACCTGAAGCAGGCCAAGGTGCTGACCCAGGGCCTGGCGGAGCTGCACTGCAAGGTCGCCCTGAGCCAGTTCGGCTGCGCCCTGAATCCGTTCAACACGCTCAAGCACCTGCAGGTGGACTTCGTCAAAGTCGACGGCTCGTTCACCCAGGACCTGAGCAACGCCGACAATCAGGAAGCGCTGAAAACGTTGCTCAGCAGCCTGCATGCCCAGGCCAAGCTGACCATCGTGCCCTTTGTCGAAAGCGCCAGCGTGCTGGCCACGCTGTGGCAGGCCGGGGTCAACTTCATCCAGGGCTACTACCTGCAGGGCCCGAGCCAGTCGATGGACTACGACTTCTCGGCCGGCGACGAATAAATCACCCACAACGTTCCTACCAAGCGCCGTACCTACGTGTCTAGTCCTGAAATAGGTTTACACCGTTTCAGCTAGATTTGCGGTACCTAGAACGCCCGATGCACTGCATCGGGCGTTCTGTATTTCAGGGCCAGATGTGGTCGCTCTGTGTTATAGATCTGATCGCCTCGCCGACCATCAATCTGGCCTGCTCCAAGTCATTGGCCCTGCACAGCAGTAACTCATGCTTGAGGATTCCATTGACCCGCGCTGCAAGCGCGCTCTCATAGCAGTCGGTCATCGAGCACTGCACCCCGTGGCGCTTATGCAGCGCCTGACAAAGCGCTGAGTGATAGTGGATTCCGCGATTAGGGTGGTGGACGAGCATTTGATTACTCCGACGTCCTCGTAGTGCCTGCCGGAAGGCGATCGCCACCGACTCGGCATGCAAACTCTCATGGAAATGATGGTCGACTTTCGTGAGTAGAAGTCACTTTCTGCCCGGGGGAAACCAAATCAGCGATCAGCTCCCAAGCTGCATCTGGGAGTTCGTAGCGCTTTGCCAAGCGGGCCTCCAACCTGTCATGGCGCCAATCTTAGCCGTTTGACTTTTCGTACAGAGCCTAGATTTGGCGGCGTAAGCCTTCCAGTAGTCGCTCCAGCGCGCCCTGGTTGGCCTTGAGCACGTTCAGGCCGGCCTGGCTCATACGCTGCATTTCGTCCGGCTCGCCCAGCAGCGTCACGACCCTGCCGGCCAACTGCTCGGCATCTTCCACTTCACTAAGGGCGCCGGCCTCGCGCAACTGCGCGGCGATTTCCAGGAAGTTGAACAGGTGCGGGCCGCTCAACACGGGTTTGCCCAGGGCCGCCGGCTCCAGCAGGTTGTGGCCGCCGTTGGCCACCAGGCTGCCACCGACGAAGGCGATATCTGCCAGGGCATAGAGAAACAGCAGCTCGCCCATGGTGTCGCCCAGCAGCACCTGATCAACAGGCTGGACCGCTTCGCCGGTGGAGCGACGGCGAGTCTTCATGCCCTGGCTCAGGCACAAATCATGAACGGCGTTGAAGCGCTCCGGGTGACGTGGCACCAGGATCAGCAGTGCGTCCGCTCGGGCCTTAAACAACTGACGGTGGGCGGCGAGGATGATCTCGTCCTCACCCGCATGGGTGCTGGCCGCGATCCACACCGGGCGCTGCTCGGCCTGCCACTGGCGGCGCAGTTCAGCCGCCCGCTGTGGTAGTTCGGCATCGATCTTCAAGTCGAACTTGATCGAGCCGGTCACTTCCACGCAGCCAGGGCGAGCACCCAGGTCGAGAAAGCGCTGCGCCTCGGTCTGAGTCTGCACGGCGATCAGCGACAGTTCGCCGAGCATCGGCGCGGTGAGTTTGCCAAAGCGTGCATAGCCACGTGCCGAACGCTCGGACAGGCGCGCATTGGCCAGGGTCACCGGGATACCGCGCCTGGCGCACTGGTGGATATGGTTCGGCCACAGCTCGGTTTCCATCACCACGGCCAAGCGTGGTTGTACGCGGTCGAGAAAACGTGCGGCGGCCCAGGGCAGGTCGTAGGGCAGGTAGCAGTGCTGCACGCTGTCGCCGAACAGCGCCTGGATGCGCTCGGAGCCGGTCGGCGTCATGCAGGTCACGGTGATCGGCAGTTCGGGGTAGCGCGCCTGCAATGCGCGGATCATCGGCGCGGCGGCGATGCTTTCGCCCACCGATACCGCGTGCACCCAGATGCCGCCGGGTTTCATGGCCGGCAGGCCGAGGGAGAAGCGTTCGTTGATGCGGTGCGCGTAGGCCGGCGCCTTGCGTGCGCGCAGCGCCAGGCGCAGGGCGATCAGGGGCAGGGCCAGGTGCAGTAGCAGCGTGTAGAGGAGTCTGTTCATGGGGGCGCAGCTTAGCGTCGCGGGCGATGCGCTGGAAGGGCGGTCATGCCTGCGGCCGCAACAGTTCGCGTGCCAGGCAATCGGCCAGCCAGTTGGCTGCGGGGCCGAGCGCGCCGTCGCGGCGGGTGACCAGCTCCACCACCAGCGGCAGTGGCGCCCAGTCGCTGCGCAGTTCCTGCAGATGGCCCTGGTACGTCGGATATTGCGCCACGTGGCGCGGCAGCCAGGCCCAGCCAACGTTACGAATCACCAGTTCGGCCATGACGTAGAAGCTGTCGGCGCGCCATACCAGCGGGCTGATCTGTTCGCCGCCGGGGTAGTGGCTGTCCTGCGGCGTCATTAGCAATTGGCGATGCTCGGCCAGGTCGCGGCGTTCCACACTGGCGAGTCCAGCCAGCGGATGATTCGGGCTGCACACCGTGACCATTTCGATGGTGCCTAGGCGTTGGCTCTCGAGTTCTCTCGGCATCTGCTCGTGATGGAACAGCAGGCCCAGATCCGCCTGGTGCTGCAGCAGCTTGCGGGCCACGTCGCCCTGCGCGCCGCTGGAAAGCTGGACCTCCAGCAAGGGGAAGGCATCGGCGAGCGCCTCCAGGCTGGCCAGCACCGGCTGGTAGGGCATGGCCTCATCCTGCGCCAGGCGTAGACGCGCCTCTTCGCCTCGGGCCAGGCCCAGCGCACGGCCGTCGAGCCGTTCGCATTGCTGCAGCACGCTGCGCGCCTGTTCCAACAGGGCCTTGCCGGCTTCGGTCAATTGCGGCTGGCGCCCGCTGCTGCGCTCGAAGAGGGTAACGCCGAGATCGCTTTCCAGCAGGGCGATGGCGGTGCTGACCGCAGACTGCGCACGCCCGGTTTCACGGGCCACCGCAGAAAAGGAGCGGCATTCGGCGGTGCGAACGAACAGGTACAGTTGATCGAGATTCCAGTTCATGGCGACCTATCTCACAAGCAGATAGGTAATGACTTTATCCCATCATCGAAGAATCTAGAATGGCGACCATTGTTCAGGAGCCGCCATCATGCCCGGATACCTCTATCTCGCCATCGCCATCGCGGCCGAGGTGGTCGCCACCACCTCGATGAAGGCGATCGATGGCTTCAACAAACCCTTGCCGCTGTTGCTGGTGGTTGGCGGGTACGGCATCGCGTTCTGGATGTTGACGCTAGTGGTGCGCACCATTCCGGTGGGCATCGCCTACGCCATCTGGGCGGGCTTGGGCATCGTCTTGGTCAGCGTCGCCGCGATGTTCATCTACCAGCAGAAGCTCGACCTGCCAGCCGTACTGGGCATGGGGCTGATCGTCAGCGGTGTTCTGGTGATCCAGCTGTTCTCGCAATCGACCGGGCATTGATGGCCGCGGGGCAGGCGGCTGACGCGTTATACTGCGCGCCTGTTTTCGCCGAGGCCCGTTCATGTCCCAGTCTCTCAGCACCGATGTCCTGATCGTTGGTGGCGGTATCGCCGGCCTCTGGCTCAACGCTCGCCTGCGTCAGCAGGGCTTTGCCAGCATTTTGGTGGAGCGCGGCAGCCTGGGCGGCGGGCAGAGTCTGAAATCGCAAGGCATCATCCATGGCGGTGCCAAGTATGCCCTGCATGGCGCGCTGACCGGCGCCTCCGAGGCCATCGCCGATATGCCGCGCCGCTGGCGCGAGGCGCTGGCTGGTACGGGCGAGCTGGATCTGTCCGGCGTGCGCATTCTTTCCGATGCCCATTACCTTTGGTCGCCCGGTACTCTGGCTGGCAACCTCACCAGTTTCTTCGCCAGCAAGGCGGTGCGCGGCCGGGTCGATCAGGTCAAGGGCGAGCAATTGCCGCCGGCGCTGCAGCATCCGAAGTTCAAGGGCAAGGTCTATCGTCTGGCCGAGCTGGTGCTCGACGTGCCGAGCCTGATCGCCCGTCTGGCCGAACTGGCTGGCGACGGCCTGCTGGCTGCCGAGCGTATCGAGCCGCTTCAGGAAAACGGCGAACTGCGCGGGCTGATCGTCGATGGCCGCGAGATTCGCGCACAGCGCGTGGTGCTCAGTGCCGGCGCCGGTAACGCCGAGCTGCTCGCTGCGTTGGGTATCGAGCAGCCGGCGCAGCAGTTGCGTCCCTTGCATATGGTGGTGGCCAAGGGGCCGGCGCTGAAGCCGCTGTACGCTCACTGTCTCGGCGGCGGGCCCAAGCCGCGGGTGACCGTGACCACTCATCCGGCGGCCGATGGCCAGTGGGTCTGGTATCTGGGCGGCGATCTGGCTGAGGCCGATGGCGTCGCCCGCGACGAGGCGGCGCAGATCCAGGCCGCGCAGAAGGAAATGGCAGCGTTGCTGCCGTGGGTCGACCAGAGCCAGACGCGTTGGGCCACGCTGCGTGTGGATCGAGCCGAACCCGCGCAGTCAGGCCTGGTGCGGCCGGACAACGCCTTTCTCGCTGAACAGCAGTGCCTGTTGGTGGGTTGGCCAACCAAGCTGGCGCTGGCGCCGGACTTCGCCGATCGCGTGCTGGCCGCGCTGCAGCGCGAGCATGTGCAGCCGGCGGCTCATGCACCGCTGCCCGAACTGCCACGCCCATCGCTGGGCCAGCCGGTCTGGGAGGCGCTGCTGCCATGAGCACGTTGCACGATCTGCATCGCCCGCTGGGCTCCACCGGATTGCGGGTTTCGCCGCTGGGCCTGGGCACGGTCAAGCTCGGCCGCGACCAGGGCGTGAAGTACCCCAACGGCTTCACCATTCCCGACGACGCCCAGGCCCGTGCCCTGCTGAATCAGGCGCGCGAGCTGGGCATCAATCTGATCGATACCGCGCCGGCCTACGGCGTCAGCGAACAGCGCCTCGGCCCGCTGTTGCGTGGCCAGCGCGATGAATGGGTGATCGTCAGCAAGACGGGCGAAGAGTTCGAGCAAGGCCAGTCGCATTTCGATTTCTCCCCGGCGCACACGCGGCTGTCCGTGGAGCGCAGCCTCAAGCGTCTGCACACCGACCGCATCGACCTGCTGCTGGTGCATTCCGACGGCAATGACCTGAGGGTGCTGCAAGATACCGGCGTTTACGAGACGCTGGCCGAGCTCAAGCGCGAAGGCAAGATTCTCGCATACGGCATTTCCGGCAAGACCGTCGAAGGCGGGTTGCTGGCGCTGGAGCAGGGCGACTGCGCCATGGTCACCTATAACCTCGGCGAGCAGGGCGAAAAACCCGTATTGGACTACGCTGCCAGTCACGCCAAGGGCATTCTGATCAAGAAGGCGCTGGCCAGCGGCCACGCCTGCCTGGCCGAGGGTGTCGACCCGGTGCGCGCCAGCTTCGAGCTGATCTTCGCGCACCCGGGTGTCAGCAGCGCCATCGTCGGCACCATTACACCTGCCCACCTGGCGGCCAATGTGGCGACCGTGGCGGATGTCCTGCAGGGCCTTGGCTGAGGCTGCGGTCACGTCCTCTTACAGCCTTGGGTTGTGTTGGGTGGCCGGCTTGGGGCAGCCTTGAACGGTTTTCGCTCAACCTGACCTCGCGTGAGCGCTGGCCGCCGAGCCGGTTCACGCCCAGACGGAACAAGGAGTCGAGATGGCGCGTACGCTGATCCGCAAGGACCCGAGTAACTTCAAGACCCTGCCGCTGTTCGTCGAAGCCAGCCCGGACGGGCTGAGCTACCGGAGCCTGGGACAGCCGCTGAACTTCCAGCAGATGCTCGAACGGCGCAGGCCGCTCGAAGTGGCCGACAGCGCGCACTTTTCCGTGGAACTGGCCAACCTCGGCGTGTCGGTGCGCCTGACCCTGCGCCTGCAGGGACGTGATTACTGGTTGCTGGTGCGCCAGCGCCGCCCTGATCGCGGCGATACCGTACTCAAACTGATTTCCGGCTACGTGCCGGCCCATGAACTCAACCTGCCGCTGCTCACCGCCATTCAGGAGGTGGCCGAGGAATGCCTACTGGAAAGCGCCGATGGCTGGCTGGCCGGGCGCTTCGGCGATACCTGGCTGCCGACGCCCTATCAGGGGGCCCTGCGTTACCGGCAAGCCAGCCATTTTCGCCTCAGCCCGCTGTCCGGCGCGGCGCGCCCGGTGCAATGCGGCAACCTGACCTTGCTGGAGCGCCCGCGCGCTTACGTGCATGTGCCGACAGCGTCCCTGCAACTGGTCTACGACCTGAGCCTGGAGCTGCCGCGCGATGCCCGTCAGTTGAGCCTGTTCCACGTCGATGAGTGCCTGGAGGATGGCCGCCTGGTGGCGCGCCTGGAGCGTCGTCGGCCGGATATCTTCCTGCTGGCGCTGCACCGGGGCGCGCCCAGTGGCGGCTTGTTCACCTTGCGTAAGGGGGTACTGCAGGCGGCCAGCACTCGCGGGGTGTGGCTATCGGAAAGCTTCGCCGAGCAGGATGGCTGGCTGGTGCGTGACGAGCGGGTTCGCTGGAAGGACTGGCTGCTGCGTTACGGCGTCAAGATGCCGCAGCGGCGGGCGCTGGCCAGCGCCTAATCGATAAAGCCGGGCGTCAATGCGCCCGGCTGTCGTGCATGCGCGTCAGCTGCCGTTCCAGCAGCGCCGGATAAGGGTCGAGCAGGCGCTCCACGCAGCTGGCACCTTCCGGGCTGGCGATCGGACGGATGCGCGCGCGCTGGCGCGCCAGGGCATCCTGCGCGACGCGTTGCTCCACCAGCAGCAGGTTGCGGCTGTGCTGTGACAATGCCAGCGCGTCCAGGGCGCTGTCGCTGAGCAGCAGTTCGGCCTGGCCCAGTTCTTCCAGGTCGCTGCCCAGGGTCAAACCCAGTTGCAGTTGCAGGGTGATGCCGCTGTCGGCGACTTCGATCTGCAGGGCGTGGCCCAGGGCGCGCATCAGCTCGCCGCAGCAGATGGCGTGGGTCAGGTAGTCCTCGCCGCACTCGCGCTCGTGGAACAGCATCAGGCTGCTGCCGTCCTTGAGGGTATGCAGCTGCCCCTGATACAGCGCGGCGGCCTGTTCCAGGCAACCCCGATAACGATCCAGCAAATCCAGCAGGCGCGTGCGCGGCAGGCGGCGCAGTTGTTCCTGGGCGCCGAGCTGAATGGCCAGCACGGCGCTGGCCTGCGATTGTCGCGGGGCCTTGGCCGCCAGTGCCGGCGCTGCGGATTCGGATTCATCGCGCAGGTCGGCAAAGGGATCGTCGGGCTCTATCGAGTCTGGCCAGGGCTTGAGCTGTTCGTCATCGTCTTCATGCAGGTCCGTCTCATCGAACTCATGCTCGGTGCTGCGTTTCTGCGGCACGTCGACGCGTTCGTCATCCTCTTCCGCAAGGTAGTCCTCGACGTCGTCGAGCAGCGGCTCGTCATCCAACTCCGGCTCGGGTTCGGGCTTTTCCGGCACCAGGCGTGCCTGCAGCTGGCGCGCGAGGTCGCCGATCTCGTCGTTGCGCCCTGCGCCGGGTGCGGGATCGTCCGGGTCGCGCAGCCACAGGCGCATCTGCAGCAATGGTGTGGAAATATGCCGGCCCAGGCGCATGCTCAGCGACAGGGTCAGGGCCAGCAGTATCAGGCTGAGAATGCCCATGCTCTGCAGACTGATGGTCATCGGCTGCTGGAACTGGCTCATGTCCAGGCTGATGCGCAGCTGCCCGGCCATCACTTCCTGAAAGGTGATGGAGGTGGAATACAGGCCCTCGGTCTCGCCCAGCACGCTGCGCGTCGGGCGCGGGCCGGCTTCGGCGAGGATGCGACTGTCCACGCTGTAGATGGCGGCATGGGCCACCAGCGGGTTCTTCGCCAGGTTGCTGAGCAGCACGTTGAGACTGAGGATGTCGTTGGACACCAGCAGTTCGGTGGCCGAGGCCGCCGTCTGGGTGATCAGCGCCTGGCCCAGGGCATCGGCCTGCTGCTGCATGGCCTGCTTGAACTGCATGCCCATGACCCAGGCATAGATGACCATCGCCAGCGCCACCAGCAACAGGCTGTGGCTAGCGATGCGCAGCACCAGGGGCACCCGCCGCTGACGCAGCGCGTGGAAGATCATGATGAAGAAGTTGTCGGGTTTGACGGGCGCGGGCCGGTTCACAGAGCACGGCTCTTGTCGACTGAAGTTGCCGCGCAGTATAGCGAGCGGCCTGGAGCGGGCAAAGCGCATGGCTGCCCGGATCGACGGGAAACTGGGTAGAATGTGCGCCTTTTCGTCGGTCGGTGGTCAATTCGCCGCCTGCCTGCCTCAATCGTTTGCCCTGGAGAGTGCGTCTTGCGCGAAATCGTCCTGATCAACATCACCGGCGAAGACCGCCCCGGACTCACCGCAGCCATCACCGGTGTGCTGGCCCAGGGCGGGGTGAACATCCTCGATATCGGTCAAGCGGTGATCCACGACACCCTGTCGTTCGGCATCCTCATCGAGATTCCGGATAACGGCCGCTCCCAGTCCGTGCTCAAGGACCTGCTGTTCACCGCCTACGAGCTGGATCAGCAGGTGCGCTTCACCCCGGTTTCCGAAGACGACTACCGGCAGTGGGTTGGCGGCCAGGGCAAGGCCCGCCATATCGTCACCCTGCTGACGCGCAAGGTCAGTGCCGAGCAGTTGCAGCGGGTCAGCGCGATCACCGCCAAGTACGGTCTGAATATCGATCATATCGACCGGCTTTCCGGGCGCATGCCGCTGGACATGCCGGCCGAGCAGGGCAAGGGCTGCATCGAATTCTCCGTGCGCGGCGAGCCGGCCGACCCTGTTGCGCTGCGCGCCGAGTTCCTCAGCGTGGCGCAGGAGCTCAACGTCGATATCGCCTTCCAACGCGACTCGGTGTTCCGCCGCAATCGCCGTCTGGCGGTGTTCGACATGGACTCGACGCTGATCGAGGCCGAGGTGATCGACGAGCTGGCCAAGGCCGCCGGTGTCGGTGAACAGGTGATCGAAATCACCGAGCGGGCCATGCGTGGCGAGCTGGACTTCCGCGCCAGCTTCAAGGAACGCCTGGGCTTGCTGCAGGGTCTGTCGGAGGATGTGCTGGAAGAAATCGGTGCGTCCCTGCGCCTGACCGAAGGTGCCGAGGTACTGTTCGCCGAGCTCAAGCGCCTGGGCTATAAGACCGCCATCCTTTCCGGTGGCTTCAGCTATTTCGCCAAGCAGCTACAGGCCAAGCTGGGTATCGACTACGTGTTCGCCAACGAACTGCAGATCGAGAACGGCAAGGTCACCGGGGTGGCCGTCGAGCCCATCGTCGATGCGCAGCGCAAGGCCGATCTGTTGCGTGAGCTGGCGCAAAAGGAGGGCCTGCAACTGGAGCAGACCATCGCGGTCGGCGATGGCGCCAACGACCTGCCGATGCTTGGCCTGGCCGGCCTCGGTGTGGCGTTCCGCGCCAAGCCGCTGGTCAAGCAATCGGCCAAGCAGGCGATCTCCACCCTGGGATTGGACGGCATTCTCTATCTGCTGGGCTATCGTGATCGCGAGGGGCAGGAATAGTCGCCTGGCGGAATCAGCGATGGAAAACGCCGCGACACCTTCGAAGGTCGCGGCGTTTTTCATTCCGTTTTCTCCCGTTCCAGCCGGTCGATCCTAGCTTCCAGCACTTGGACCTGTTTGCTGGCTTTGCTCTTCGGGGTAACGCCCAAGCGCTCCTGTTGAAGCTGGTTTACCCAGCAACGCAGGGCCGACTCAACCAAGCCCAGCGAACGGCGGCTTCGATATGGCTGTAGCACTGACGAGCACCAGAATGGCGGCCTCTCGTTTGAACTCGGGCGAAAAGGAACGACGTTGCTTGGTCATGAGACACCTCTCTATGGCGAGTCTTGACCTAAATGGGTGTCCGGGTTTAGTAGACACTACAAAGAGCAAAGATGCCGAGACTTGTGCCAGTGATAGTTATCGGACGCAACCTGTGACATCGCAGCGAACCATGAAGCGCAAACCCAAGCTTGGGCTGCCTCGGCGCGCGCTGCGGTGCCTAAGGCAGTATTAGCCTCATACATGCGAAGCAATCCAATAACAGCTGGTGCTCTATCAAGGGGGCCTGCACCGATAGCGTACCCCTTTAGAGCACGCTAAACGGCTCCTGAAACTCTTTGTGGAGAAAAAACAAGCTTCAGCAAGTGCAGACTCGACCGTGGACAGATTATTAACTCGGCAATCAAATA